>JBEQLM010000147.1:0-4533 GCA_040325975.1 Gammaproteobacteria bacterium
TTAAAGAGGTGAACTGATGCAGATTACAGCGTCTATGGTAAAAGAACTGCGTGAGCGTACCGGCTCTGGCATGATGGAATGTAAAAAAGCACTGCAGGAAGCAGAAGGTAATATCGATACAGCAATTGAAAACATGCGCAAGTCTGGTCTTGCTAAAGCGGACAAGAAGTCAGGTCGTGTTGCTGCTGAAGGTCGTGTTGCTATTGAAATTAGCGAAGATGGAAAAACTGCGGTTATTCTTGAGGCTAACTGTGAAACTGATTTTGTATCAGGTGGCGATGACTTTATGTCTTTCGTTTCTTCAGTAGCAAAAGTGGCATTGGCTAATCAACCTAAATCAGTTGAAGAGTTAGTTGCACTGCCCTCTGTTGATGGCGAAGGTTCAATTGAAGAAGTTCGTCAGGCGATGGTTGCCAGAATTGGCGAAAACATTCAGATTCGCCGTTTTGAACTGCTGGAAACATCAAATGGTTCATTTGGTAGCTATGCACACGGTGCTCGTATGAGCGTACTGGTCGAAATGGAAAATGGCAATGACGATCTGATTAAAGACGTTGCTATGCATATCGCGGCCAGTAACCCAATGTGTGTTTCGGAAGAAAACGTTTCTGCTGAAACGCTTGAGAAGGAAAAAGACATTCTTCGTGCTCAAGCATTAGATAGTGGCAAGCCTGCTGAGATCGTAGAAAAAATGCTATCAGGTCGTATCCGTAAATATCTGGCAGAGATCACACTAGTTGGTCAGCCATTTGTTAAAGATCCAGACAAAACTGTTGGCGCTTTGTTGAGTGATGCTGGAGCAACCGTTGTTCGCTTTGTAAGATACGAAGTAGGTGAAGGTATCGAAAAGAAAGTGGAGAACTTCGCTGAAGAAGTAATGGCGCAAGTAGGCGGTAGCTAAGTCATAGGCTATTATGTAATAAAATAAAAAACCGGGAATTTAGTCCCGGTTTTTTGTGTAACCCTATGTGGAAATGTTATGACATCAAAATCGACCTTATATAAAAGAGTGCTAATTAAGCTCAGTGGCGAGGCCCTGATGGGTGAGATGGATTATGGTATTGATCCTGCCATGATTAATCGCGTCGCCAAAGAAATTGCTGAAGTGGTAGCGATGGGTGTTGAGGTTGGCATTGTTATAGGTGGCGGTAATATTTTTCGTGGTGCTGGTTTAGCAGAATCAGGCATGAATCGAGTTACTGGTGACAGTATGGGAATGCTGGCGACAGTAATGAATAGTCTGGCTATGCAAGATGCGCTTGAAAAAATAGGCCAGCCAACGTCAGTCATGTCAGCTTTGAGCATGCATCGAATTTGTGAGGAATATACGCAACGTGATGCCATTGCTCATCTGGAGAATTCGCGTGTTGTTATCTTTGCCGCAGGCACGGGTAATCCTTTTTTTACCACGGATACTGCCGGTTGTTTACGGGCTGTTGAAATCAAGGCCGATGTTATAATGAAGGCCACTAAAGTTAATGGTGTGTTTGATTCAGACCCCATGAAAAACCCGGATGCCAAACGCTACGAAAAATTAAGTTTTGATGATGTTCTGGAAAAAGATTTGAAAGTTATGGATGCAACTGCTGTGGTTTTATGTCGTGATAATAAGCTACCACTGCGTATATTTAATTTAAATGATGCAGGCGCTTTGCCTGAGGCTCTAATAAACCAGTCTATAGGGACTGAAGTTGTTATGGGAGAGAGTAAATGATCGATGAGATTATTGAAGATGCTGAAACTCGCATGGGTAAAAGTGTCGAGTCTTTACGCACTGAGTTAACAAAAATTCGTACTGGTCGCGCACACCCAAGTCTGCTTGATCACATTACTGTTGATTACTACGGTGCTGCAACACCTTTGTCGCAAGTAGCTAATATTTCTGTTGAAGATGCCAGGACGCTGATGATTTCACCCTGGGAAAAAGATATGGTGAAGGCTATCGAGAAGGCAATCATGAAATCTGATTTAGGTTTGAACCCTGCAACTGCGGGAACGCTGATTCGAATTCCTATGCCTCAACTGACAGAAGAACGTCGCCACGATCTGGTGCGTGTAGTAAGAAAAGAAGCTGAAAATGGACGAACTGCAATCAGAAATATCCGTCGTGATGCAAATAGTGATTTTAAAGATTTGCTAAAAGAAAAAGAAATTACTGAAGATGAAGCCAGACAGTCAGAAGATAAGGTGCAAAAGTTGACTGATAGTTATGTGGCTAAAGTTGACGATGTGCTGAGTAAAAAAGAAACTGAATTAATGGAAGTATAGAAACGAGTTTATTATAAAGTGCTATTGATGAGCGACAGCGATCATTCTCCCTTAATTCCCAAACATGTTGCTGTCGTAATGGACGGCAATGGTCGATGGGCTAAAAAACGCTTTTTACCAAGAAGCGCAGGCCACCGTGCCGGTGTTAGTGCAACCCGTGCAATTGTTGAAAATTGTCATCAGCAGGGAGTAGAAGCATTAACCGTTTTTGCGTTTAGTAGTGAAAATTGGAGCAGACCAAAAAAAGAAGTGGACGCCTTGATGTCTATATTTATTTCGACATTAAAAAGTGAAATGTTGAAGCTGAAGAAGCAGAATGTTTGCGTTAAGTTTATTGGTGATCGTAGTGCGTTCGCTGATGATCTGCAATCAGTGATTAATGAAACCGAAAAACAGACTGCCGATAATACCGGTCTGGCATTAACCATAGCAGCAAATTATGGTGGTCGTTGGGATATCACTGATGCCTGTAAGTCAATTGCGCAAAAAATTTCTTCGGGTGATTTAGTTGTTGACGATATTGATGAATCACTGATGTCGGAAGAGTTATGTTTGGCTGGCTTACCAGAAATTGATCTTTTTATCAGAACCGGTGGCGAAAGACGTATCAGTAATTTCCTGTTGTGGCAGCTAGCTTATACAGAACTCTATTTTACCGATACCTTGTGGCCCGATTTTAATAAGGTGTCATTAGAAGAAGCGATTGAGTGGTATGGAACACGGCAACGTCGTTTTGGTAAAACACCCGCTCAGATTCAAAATAAAAAGGCAGTGACTAAATAAATGTTATTACAACGTATTTTGACGGCAATTCCACTAGCACTGGCTGTAATATGGTTAATTCTTTTTCAGCCCACAATAGTCCTGTTATATGTTTTGTTGCCGATTGTTTTTATCTGCGGTTATGAATGGGCGCGTATTAGTGGTGTGCAATCAACTTTATGGCAGTTAGTTTTTGCCTTATTTGTTAGCGTGTTTTCCTGGTTTTATATTGAATACTTGTCTCAGTATATTTATATATTGTTGCTACTGGCCTCAGTCTGGTGGTTTGTAATGCCAGTTTTCCTGAAGTCTGCACAGCCACAATTGAAAGGCTCAGCTGTTTCTGCAAAAAAATTACTGGTTTGTTTTCTACTTGTGCCAGCTACAATCATTGCAATGTATGTAGTGCATGGTATGGATCAGGGCGCGGAGTGGTTACTGTATAGCATGATGCTAGTATGGATTGCTGACAGCGGTGCTTACTTTAGTGGTAAAAAATTTGGTAAGACCAAGTTGGCACCCAATGTAAGTCCAGGAAAAACGCTTGAAGGACTTTGGGGTGCTTTGTTTGCTACAGGTATTTATGCGGTTGCAGCTGGTTACTATTTTGAGCTGGCTGGTAATCAATGGTTAATGTTGATAGCCATGTCATTGTTGCTAACGATTCTTTCTGTTGCCGGTGATTTGTACGAAAGTTTTTTGAAGCGTGAAGCAGGCATAAAGGATAGCGGTATTATTTTACCCGGACATGGTGGCATACTGGATCGTGTTGATGGTCTGCTTGCGGTTATGCCTGTTTTTGTTGTCGTGTTTGACTGGTTGATTGTACCCGTCACAGGCTTGCACTAATGTCCAGAGTTGTAACCATTCTTGGTTCAACAGGCAGCATCGGTAATAGTACGCTGAATGTTATATCTCGTCATACAGATCAATACCATATCAGGGCGCTGACCGCTAACACTGATGTTGAATCAATGGTGCAACAATGTCAGCGATGGCATCCGCAGTTTGCTGTCATGTGTGATGAGTCAGCGGCTCAACAGTTAAATGATATTTTACGTAAGCAAGGCTCGGAGACAGAAGTGTTGTCTGGTGTCGAGGGTTTATCTCAGGTGGCCAGCCTTGATGATGTTGATACTGTGGTGGCAGGTATTGTTGGTGCTGCGGGATTGTTACCCAGCCTGGCAGCCGCTGAAGCGGGTAAACGTATCTTGCTGGCCAACAAGGAAGCGCTGGTGATGTCAGGACAATTGTTCATGGATGCCGTGCGGGAAAACCATGCAGAATTATTGCCTGTTGATAGCGAGCACAACGCTATTTTTCAGTGTTTACCTGCATCAAATACCAGTCTTGCCAATGAAGCAGGGATTAATAAAATTTTACTGACAGCGAGTGGTGGCCCATTTCGTACCTTCACGAATGATCAATTGGTTTCGGTGACACCAGAGCAGGCGATTAATCATCCTAATTGGGATATGGGGCCTAAGATTTCTGTTGATTCTG
>JBEQLM010000148.1:0-4528 GCA_040325975.1 Gammaproteobacteria bacterium
AGGGCTCAGGATGCTATCCAGCGTATCACCAGCTTCATTGATAACGGTTGGATGTACACCAGCAACTTCGCCTACCGCCTCTTTGCTCAGTGTATTGATAATAACCTGGGCAACGCCTTTAGATTCTTTATCAGTAAACACACCACCATCAACCTTGGTGTAACTCATGTGCTTATATGGAGATTGCTCTGTACTAGAAGCCACGACATCAATAATATCTTGCATACTGTCATAGACTGGACCAATCTTTTTATCGAGTTGCTTCATTTCAGGATCAAATTCAGACAGTGCAGCATAGATAATGGCTTTGATTTCATTTTTCACCTGTGGAGGCATTGCACTAAGCGCATCAGCAAAATCTCTATCCTGCATTTCTGCACTGAATAAAACATCACTGAAGAACAAAGTAAATATTGCAGATGGATCTAGCATATCGACATAAATTTTATCGTCATCCAACCAGATAGAAACTTCACAAGGTAAAGCTGGCGCATGTGAATAACCATTAACAACATATTTGCCAGTACCGTCAGCAGCGCTTCCAGTAATAGGACTTACACCCATAGCCAGGCTAGCAAATTTCTTATTACAGAAATCCAGTACATTGGCTTTCTTGGTATTGGCCTTAGATGCTGGCAGATTCGGGTTAATACGGTCAGGTGATGGGATAGCTAATACGGCCTCATTAATCTCATCATCAGAACAGCTACGAGTTGTTATACAAGCTTCGCTAGTACCACCCAGTTTCCAGTCAATACCAGTGATGACGTCACTACCCAACTGATCAGCCTCTTTTAATCTGGCTACATAAGTTGCCAGAGCAACAGATGCTGCACGCGCCTTTGCATAGCTCGCTTCATAATCAATTTGACCTTGCACCCGGACAACGTTCATCTGTGCTATACGGCTGACTGGTGTAAATTGCTTAAAGCCCTGTTTCGTCGCAGGTGAACCAGCCATTGCTGATTGCATACCCATGGTCATGGCAAGACCTAGTGCAGCACTACCATATAGTGCTTTTTTCACCCAACTTCCAACCTGTGGACTAGACGTACTCTTTTCTTTTTGAATCATTTTCATCATTTTTACTCCAATTTTTTTATTTCAATGCGTCACAACATCTATATATAAAGACACGAGAATGATTAGGATGAGACTGATATACAATATATATTCCAGACCATGCACAATATTAAAATCTGACATAGCATCCTGATCAATCCGTTCTTTACCGCTTGATTCATTCATTTTTTATCACCTCTTTTTTCAACATTCTTCAATGTTGAAACCCAAACTAATACAAGAGTGCTATCAATATCCAGCAATTTGTTCGTTAAAATTCGTACGTTTACAAGCGAGATAATTTATATTTATTTCATGTAGTTACAGACAAGAAAAGGTGTGTTTTGACGGAAAACAACGAAGGATATGCGGCAGATAGACTGCCACAATTAAATTGAATATTGATTAGGAGCATCAGACTCTGCAAATGAGAATCAATACCAGATATTGACCTTACCTGGCTTTAGCTTTCATACCTGAGATGATTAAACGAAGTTCGTCTAACAATGTTTGAAGCTTTTTCTGGCTGGGCGTACTCTTTGTACCCATCTTTTTCAGAACAAACTCGGCGGTATCGATAACACGTTGGCAGCGAGGATTTTTCGGACAGCTATCTATATTCAGATACTTGTCCAAGGTCCGCGTTGTCGGAGTCGATTTGTCGATATAGACCTGCCAAAGTTTACTTTCCTCTGCCAGTTCCAATTTATTCTTGCCCAGATCATGTTCCCAGCAAGCCAGGGCGGTGTACATAATATTAACGCAATGATCTCGCAATACTGATTTCTCATCATCCGACTCTGAATACTGAGCAGCCAGCATCCCCATACCACCTGCTCCCATCACCAGATTCGGATTGTTTTTTGCAATTTCCAATATGCTATTAAGCGATTGCTCAACCACATCCATTCTTTGATCACGAACGCCTGCCTTGTTGATGGCACTAATCTCCGAGACTTCATTCTGCTCATGTGTAACAGGATTCAGCGCCACGGCAAAACCATGTTCACCCACAATATCGAACCTATGAATCACTGCATTACATTTAATATTTTCACCGTTATTACGGATAGAGTGCAATTCTGTATGCCACTTTTGAAGAACCGAACTCTTTATCAGGTGTTCCACATCATCAGAAAATAAATCTTTTAAATCCATGTCACTCATTTCATCTTGTGAATAAGCAAATAAATCGGTCGCGCCCTTATTGAAATAAATAACATCGTTATCTCTACCAAAATACAAAATGGCACTCTCATCCAGATCAAGTAGCTGTAGCAGACGATTTTGTGAATCACTAAGATCATTTGTCCTCATCCGAACCTGATTCGCCATCGAATTAAAAGTTTCTGCCAAGGTATAAAATTCTCTCAACCCTGTTTTATTAACTTCTCTATCAAGATCGCCTCTAGCCATCTGTTTCATATCCAGAATCATTCGATTCACCGGAACAAATAAAAAACGATTAAATAACCATAATGCGAGTAGTAACGTCATCATCGACAACAATAGAAAGCTACTGATCGTGACTATTTTTGTTTTTTCCATCTCCTCATTCAGCTTATCAACATTCTCATAGCCAACGATTCGAAATGCTGGCTCCCCAGCAGAGGTCATAAGATTAAATTCAACGGGTAAAAAACCACTGATATCCTGTTCATTGGTATTTAAAGGTTCACCCGCTACGGAAAATATACTGACAGGTGTTTTAGTAATTTTCCCTATATCAGGAAGATTGAAAATAGGGTCAACGACAACCTCAAGGTAAGCGGTCAGTCGCAAACCACCAACCGGTACTAGCATTGAATACAATGGGCCATAAGATGAGAGCCAAAGTCCATCAATAGCCTTGAGACGCTCGACACCCTGTCGTTTTTTAATAACACCTTGAAGATAAGTTGCAATTTCTGATTCAGAATCATGCATACCCATACTACTTTCAGCGAGCAATTCCAGATTCAGGTCAAAAACCCTGAGCTTGACCATATTCACTTTTGAAAATCCAACAAAACCATTAATAAATGGATCATCAAGCAGTGTGACAATATTTTCGCGACTACCGACCTGTTCAACATTCTTCACCGCATTGACTAGCTCTGCACTATTACCCAGCTTCATGCCCATATCAAAAGTATATCCTCTGACATCCTTGAGCATTTCCTGAGATGCCACTTCTATGACACGAGACAAACTACCTATCTGCGCATTAAGTGCAGACTGCCTGAAATAGTTACCCGCAAATAATGATAATACAATCGCAACAATACCTATCATCATAAATATGATGATGGTGACGGCTTTAATTGATAAATTTTCTATTCGCATGAATATACAATATGATTAGTTTCTGACTGCCATGTGATTACCCTTAATCGGTAATAATGGGAAGTCGCTTATCCATCCATTCATTCCATCCACCGCGAAACCAGAAGATATTTTTGTAGCCCCACTCCAGTGTTTTAGAAACAGCATCGGCACTTCTCAAACAACGAGTGCCGTTACAATAAAAAAGAATGGCTTTGCTTTTGTCCGGCGCTATCATTTCCATAGTTTCCTGCCGCATGACTGTATTAAGAACATTAACAGCGCCTTCGATGTGCCCTTTTGAATATTCTGTTTTCTTACGTGAATCGATCACCACCAGTTCAGAATTTAACAAAATTAGCTCTATGACTTCTTCTGCGCTCACAGTGATGGCTCCCGAAATACTATCAGGTACAAATGGCTTTTCATCCGCTAGTAATTCGCTTGAAAATAGCAAACACAAACAAACAAATATTTTTCGGCTTATAGTCAACATGTTGTTATTAGTACTCACTTGATAAACCTTCAATTCATTTATTTCGGAAAATAAATATTTATCTACGACAGAACTACCAAGACACAAACATATTATTCCTTAGTGGTAGAGTCACTGCTTGAAACAAAATTATAGACATATAATTGGATTATTCCCTCTAAAATTAGGGATTCATTATATAATTAGAATCTTTCCAGAAAACTAATCAATATTCTTCTGTAACCACAGTTCCAGCGCTGCCAGGTGCCAGAGCTTGCTGCCCTGTAATCGAGTTAAATAATCCTCGGGATTTTTCATCAGCTTTTCAACATATGCAGGATTGAACAGACCACGATTCCTGGCTGCATCACAAAATAGTATTTCTTTCATAAATTCCAGAAATTCACCACGCACGTATTTGAGTGCTGGCATGGGGAAATAGGCTTTTGTTCGATTGACGACGCTATCGGGCAGAAAGCCGCGCGACATTTCCTTGAGCACGTGTTTACCGCCATTGGGTAATTTCATTTCCGGCGGCATGGTGGCGGCCAGTTCGATTAATTCCTGATCGAGAAACGGTACGCGCGCTTCCAGCCCCCAGGCCATGGTCATGTTATCGACGCGTTTGACCGGGTCATCGACGATTAATGTAGTGACGTCGGCAGCCAGAACACGATCCAGATATTC
>JBEQLM010000149.1:0-4525 GCA_040325975.1 Gammaproteobacteria bacterium
GGATGTTTACGAAACTGGTTGAAAAAGGGTTGGCCTATCGCAAAGAGGCGGAGGTGAACTGGTGTGAACCATGCCATACCGTGCTTGCCAATGAGCAGGTGGTGGATGGTGTGTGCTGGCGTTGTGATACCCCTGTTGAGCGCAAGAATCTTGCCCAGTGGTTTATTAAAATTACTGATTATGCCGAAGAGCTGTTAAATGATCTTGATACGTTACCCGGCTGGCCTGAAAAAGTAATCGGCATGCAACGCAACTGGATTGGTCGTTCCGAAGGTGTGGAATTACAGTTCGAGGTTGAAGGTGAAGCGCCACTGACGGTTTATACTACGCGCCCCGATACTCTGATGGGCGTGACTTATGTGGCCGTAGCCGCCGAGCATGCTTTAGCCAAAAAAGCAGCGGCGAATAATCCCGAATTGCAGGCTTTTATCGAGTCCTGCAAAAATTCCGGTGTTGCCGAAGCGGATATGGCGACCATGGAAAAGAAAGGCATGGCGACGGGGCAGATGGCTAGTCATCCGATTACTGGTGAAAAAGTACCCGTCTGGGTGGCTAACTTTGTACTCATTGAATACGGCTCGGGTGCAGTGATGTCCGTGCCAGCACACGACGTTCGTGATCATGCTTTTGCCAAAGCTTATGATTTACCAATAAAACCCGTGATCGCACCAGCCAAAGGCGAGGATGTTTCAGTTGAAGACGAAGCTTTTGTCGAAAAAGGTGTATTGAAAAACTCAGGCGAGTTTGATGGACTGACTTCGCAGCAGGCCTTCGATGCTATCGCTGAAAAATTACAGTCCATGGATAAGGGCGAGAAACAGGTTAATTTCCGTTTGCGCGACTGGGGTGTTTCCCGTCAGCGTTACTGGGGTACGCCGATTCCGATTATCAATTGTGATAAATGCGGTGCCGTGCCTGTACCCGAAGATCAGCTGCCGGTGGTATTGCCGGAGGATATCGATTTCAGCGATGACGTGATTGGTTCGCCGATCAAAAAAATGCCATCGTTTTATGAAACCACGTGCCCGACCTGTGGTGGCAAAGCCGAACGCGAAACCGATACCTTCGATACCTTCTTTGAGTCTTCATGGTATTACGCACGTTTCACCTGTCCCGATGCGAATCAAATGCTGGACGAGCGCGCAAAATACTGGGCACCAGTTGATCAATATATCGGTGGTGTTGAACACGCCGTGTTGCATTTGTTATACGCACGTTTTTTCCACAAGCTGATGCGCGATGAAGGTCTGGTTGATAATGATGAGCCCTTCAAGCGTCTACTAACCCAGGGTATGGTGCTGAAAGATGGCACTAAAATGTCGAAGTCAAAAGGCAACACGGTCGATCCGCAAGGTTTGATCGAATCCTACGGCGCTGACACCGTGCGTTTGTTCACTATGTTCGCCGCGCCACCAGAGCAATCGCTGGAATGGGCTGATAGTGGCGTTGAAGGTGCTTCACGATTCCTCAAGCGTTTGTGGAAACTAGTGGAAGAAAATATTGACGCTGATGCCGTCGCTGTTGATGCGGCTACATTAAGCGACAAGCAAAAAGACATCCGTCGTAAAGTGCACGAAACGCTGAAAAAAGTCAGTGATGATATTGGACGTCGTTATACATTTAATACCGCGATTGCTGCTGTTATGGAACTGATTAATGAACTGGCTAAATATAAAGATGACAGCAAGCAGGGCAAAGCTATCATGCACGAAGCCATCGAGTTTATTACACTGATGCTTTCACCGATTGTGCCGCACATCACACAGCAACTATGGCAGGATCTGGGTCATGAAGGCCTGGTCGCCGAGGCAAGCTGGCCTGTACATGATGAATCGGCACTAGTTCAAGATGAAATTGAAATGATGATTCAGGTCAACGGTAAGCTGCGATCAAAAATCAAAGTGCCAGCAGATGCTGATAAAGAGTCTGTTGAAGCCATGGCGCTAGCGGATGAAAAAGTCGTCAGTTTCATCGAAGGCAAAACTGTGCGTAAGGTCATTGTTGTACCCGGTCGTCTGGTTAATCTGGTTGTTGCCTAATGTGTGTTTTGAGAAATCATCATAAGAAAGTTTTTATTTTTATGCTGATTGCATTGGCCGGTGTGGAGGCCTCCTGCGGTTTTCATCTTAGAGGTGCGCTTGGATTGCCTGGTCATATCACGCCAATATTTCTCGACTTAAGCGCAAGCGATGATGAACTGGGACGTAAATTGCAGAGCTTGTTATCGTCATCTGCTGAGAATGCTTTGGCCGCATCAAGTGTCGAAGCGAAAACAGTATTGAATATTTCTAATGTGCAGAAGAAGCAGCGTGTCGTCGCTGTCGATAATCTCGGACGTGCGCGTGAGTATGAACTAAATTATCAGTTTCGCTATGAGTTAAAGACGATTTCTAAAACGGCGGCACAATCAGAAATTATAAAAACAAATACTGTTAAGTTAAAAAGAGATTTATTATTTGATCCTGGTAGTGTCCTGGCAGTAGATCACGAGAAGAATGCTATGTATGAAGATATGCGTAAGGATGCTGCACAATTAGTGCTCAGACAACTAAGTGTTATCAAACAACCCGCTTCGCGACAAAAATAATTGTTGACCATTGAAAAATGAACGTCCGTCCTGATCAACTCAAATCAGTTTTAAAAAAACAACTATACCCAGTTTATCTGGTGAGTGGTGATGAGCCCTTGCAGGCGATGGAAACTACCGACCTGATTCGTTCAACCTGTCGTGAACAGGGTTATGCCGAACGTGAAATTTTTGAAGTTGATGCCAGCTTTGAATGGCAGGACTTCAATGACGAAGCTGCGAGCATGTCGCTGTTTTCATCGCAACGCATACTCGATGTTCGTATTCCTTCGGGCAAGTTCGGTAAGCAGGGCAGTCAGGCAATAAAACAGTATCTTGATAATCCCGCCGAAGATACCGTGGTCTTGATTACCGCGGGCAAGCTGGATAAGAGTGCAAAAAACAGTGCCTGGTTCAAGGCGATTGATAAACAAGGAATGGTGATCCAGTGTTGGCCGGTTGATAGTGGTCATCTACCTGCCTGGGTGCGTCAGCGTTTTCAGGAACGTGGCATGAAACCCGATAATGAAGTGGTTGATTATGTTTGCCAGAATGTCGAAGGTAATTTACTGGCGGCCGCGCAGGAGATCGACAAGATTTATTTGTTTGTCGGCCCTGGCGACATTACTTTTGAAAATGTCAGTGAAGCCATTACCGAAAACTCCCGCTTCACTGTTTTTGAATTAGCCGATGCGGCATTGAAAGGTGATGCGTCACGAGTAATAAAAATACTCAACAGCCTGGATGCCGAAGGCGTAGAACCTCTCGCCATGATCTGGGCACTGGCCAAAGAAATTCGTCTGCTTTGTCTGGCAGCAGCAGACCCCTCGTCAGCCGAATACATGCTGGGTCGATCAGGTGTCTGGGGTAATCGCATGCCTTTATTCAAGGCCTGTCTCTCCCGACACACTGAAAAATCCCTGCGCTCATTATTACAGCGTTGCATGAAAATCGAAGGCATAAGCAAAGGCTTTGAAGAGGGCAATGCCCGCGATGAACTAAGAATGCTGAGTTTTCTGTTGGCAACGGGTCGAAGCAGAGTTAAGTCATAAATTTTCGGCGCGCTTAGCGCTTACCCGTCGTGTCTGGATTCGATATAATGCTGATTCATAAGTTGTTGGATGCGTTAGCATTAGCAACAATAGTGTAAATATATTTAGGATAAACATGAGCAATCAATCCAAATCCATTGATGTAAAAAGTTATATGTCGCAACTTGGGCAGCGTGTGCGTGCTGCTTCGCGTGAAATTGGTCGCGCTGAAACGGCGGTTAAGAATAAAGCGCTGAATGTGATTGCTGATCGAATTGATGCTGAAGCTAAGAAGTTGAAGCAGGCCAATGCACTGGATTTGGAAGCGGGTAAGGCCAAAGGGCTGAATGATGCCCTGCTGGATCGACTCGAACTCACCGATGCGGGTATTAAATCGATGGCCGAAGGTCTGCGTCAGATAGCTTCACTGGAAGACCCTGTCGGTGTCATCACTGACATGGCTTACCGTCCTTCCGGTATTCAGGTTGGGCGTATGCGTGTGCCTCTCGGTGTTATCGGTATCATATATGAGTCGCGTCCTAACGTGACGGCGGATGCTGCCGGTCTGTGTTTGAAATCGGGTAATGCCTGTATTTTACGCGGCGGCTCTGAGGCGTTTCATTCTAATCAGGCGATTGCTGAATGTATTCGATACGGTCTGGAGCAGGCGGGTTTGTCGGCTGATGTGGTGCAGGTGGTAGAAACAACCGACCGTGAAGCCGTCGGCGAAATGCTGCGTTTGAAAGATTATGTCGATGTGATTATTCCACGTGGTGGTAAGAGTTTGATCGAACGCATTACCAATGAATCATCGGTACCTGTGATCAAACATCTCGATGGTATTTGCCACGTTTACATCGATGCTGATGCGGATATGGATAAAGCCATCAGTGTTTCGCTTAACTCCAAGACGCAACGTTACGGTACC
>JBEQLM010000014.1:0-15371 GCA_040325975.1 Gammaproteobacteria bacterium
AGGGCTGGGGTAAACATACAGGTTAAAAAAGAACGACTACCACCTGCAAGATCAAAAATGAGGTCATGATAACCCAGCTCGCGTATTTTCTTAATACGTTTGATGAATGAAGTTCCACGTTGATCTGTACCATGAATAATATGGACGCGATCAACCAGATCCTCGGGAATGCCACGGGTGTAATTGCTGATGGCGCTTAAGGTTATTTTGGCATTAGGAAATAACTTTCTGGCTTCGATAATAAAACTACGGGTAAGCACCATATCACCAAGCGCGCCATGTCGGATAATGAGAATGCTTTTTATATCTTCAAAAGACAATTTTTTGAGTTTGTCCTTGGCTTTGCGTGTGGCCCATGGCCCTCTGAGATACCAGATTTTCATATATTAGACTTTAAGTGTTATGTTGAGAAATGACGGATTTTATATATTCTTCAAGCTTTTTAAAATGAAGAGTGTTATTAAAGCGTTCGTCTGCACTTTGTCTGCCATGCAGAGCCAGCTCATTTTTTAAATCAGGATCGAGATATAATCGCTCAAGTTGTTTATATAAACTGGTTGAATTGTTTGTTTCAAACAGTAAGCCCGTTTTATTATGTTCGATGATCTCAGGTACCCCGCCACTATTACTGCCTATGACAGCTACGCCAGAACGCATGGCTTCTGGCAAAACGAGTCCGAAAGTTTCCTGTTCGGATGCAAGTATAATGCAATCGCAGAGCTGCATTAGTTGCTGTGGATTGCTAACAAAATCCTCGAATTTTATATTGTCAGCAACACCAAGCTCAGCAGATTTATCTTTTAGAGTTTTCCGATATCCCGGATTCATTTCATGGCCAACGATTAACGCTTTGATGTTCTGATTATTTTCTTTTGCTTTATTGATGGCTTCAATAAGTAAATGTTGGCCTTTGCTTTCTTCAAGGCGACCGATTAGACCAACAATAAAATCATTTCCAGAAAATCCAAATGCTTCTCGATTTTTTATTATTTCGTTTTTGTCGAGAAAATGATCGGGTTGTTTGACGCCATAATATAAAGTGGTTATTTTGTCCGAAAAATTCTGAATGTACTTTTTGCACAGACCCTCAAGCTCTCTAGTTATGGTGAGCAGGAGGTCTAGCTGTTTATATAAAAAATTGTGATAAAAATCATTTTTTTCACGTGTGATCATCATTTGTCGAGTATAGACAATAGCGGGTTTACGTTTGGAGAGTATTTTAGCAAACACAGCAAGAGCTAGGTCTTTGCCCCAATGCATATGAATAGCATCGATATGGTTCTTGTCGATAATTTTTGCCAGTTTTAAAGCATTAATAATAGGCAGTGCATGGAAAAAACGTTTTAAATATTTACATTGTATTGATGAGTTTTTTTGAAAGTATTCATCGAGTTTACTGTTTTTTGCTAATACGGCGATTACGTTATTGTCAGCAGCGCTATTTTGCAACGCATCTGCAGAGCGATAAACATACAGTTCCAGGCCGCCCAGTCCTGATGATAGACATAGTTCCAGGATGTTCATTTGTTATTGGCCTGTTTATATTTGATATAGGCCTTACTGTATTTGACGAAAACATGTACATATGACAGTACAGATACCACTAATCCAGCAAAGCCATCAAGAAATCCACGCTTAAGTATGTAGAGTTTGATGAATGTCCAGCTTGCATGAGACAGAGGGCTAAAAATTGTGACGGTCTTATTCTTTCTAACGATTTCATTGGCGCCGATTTCAGTAAAGCTATCAATTGTTTTTAAATGATCTGAAATGCTGTCAAAAGAATAATGATAAATATCACCCTGCAATTTAATTATATTATTGCCCTGTGTAACAATGTGATCGTGTGGATTAGTGCCGCCCCAATGCGAAGTGGTTTTGTTGAACAGTCGTGTTTTAATATCTGGATACCAGCAATGATTCAGCCATCTATAAATATAGAATGTTTTTCTCGCCATATTGTAAGCGTCAGCATCGCCTGGTCGGTCTTTTATCGCGAGGATGGATTGCTGTAGTTCTTCGGACAGTCTTTCGTCACAATCGAGACTGATGATCCAGTCATGTGATGCTTTCTCAATAGCTAAATTTTTCTGTTCGATATGGCCGAGAAATTTCTGATGAAATATTTTGTCTGTATATTTCTCGGCAATTTTTATGGTGTTATCGCTGCTGAGTGAATCAATAATAATAATTTCATCAGCAACGGGCAATAAGCTCTTTATACAGTCTTCAATTTTTTTTTCTTCGTTATAAGAGATGATGCAAGCACTGATTTTTGCCATGATGAATTATTAGCTTAGATAACGCTTTTAAAGTATTCGATGGTCTTCTTCAAACCTTCGTCGAGCACGATGGTGGGCTCCCAGTCTAATTCTCTTTTAGCGACGGTAATGTCAGGTTTGCGTTTTGTTGGATCATCCGCAGGCAAAGGCAAATTAATGATTTCAGCATCGGAGCCAATCATTTTTAACGTTTTCTCAGCTAGCTCTCTAACCGTGAATTCACCGGGGTTGCCGAGGTTAACCGGGCCGGTAAAATCTTTGCTAGCCATCAGTCGAATAAAACCTTCGAGCAGATCGTCAACATAGCAGAAGGAACGCGTTTGTTGGCCGTCACCGTATACTGTCAGCGGTTCACCACGAAGCGCCTGAACTATAAAGTTAGAAACAACGCGACCATCTTTAGGATCCATGTGCGGACCATAAGTATTGAAAATACGCGCTATCTTAATATCAGTGCCATACATGCGTTGGTGATCGAAGCAAAGTGATTCGGCACAGCGTTTGCCTTCGTCGTAGCAGGAGCGAATACCATTGGGGTTAACGTTACCCAGATAAGTTTCAACTTGAGGGTGAACTTCAGGGTCACCGTAAACTTCACTGGTTGATGCCTGCATTATCGTAGCGTTATTTTTTTTCGCCAGTTCCAGCATGTTTAAAATGCCGTGAACACAGGTTTTTGTCGTGTGTATTGGGTTGGCCTGATAAGCCGGTGGTGAACCTGCACAAGCAAGGTTGTAGATTTCATCGACTTCAAGATCAATCGGGTCGATGATGTCGTGTTCGATCAATTCGTAATCAGGGTTATCGAGAAAACCTTCGACATGCTCTCTTAGTCCAGACAGAAAATTATCGATGCAGATAACATGATTGCCTTCTGCGAGCAAACGCGCAGTTAAGTTGGTGCCGAGGAAACCCGCGCCACCGGTGACCAGAATTCGTTTTTTACTCATGTTATTTCTGCTCTTGATTTGTTCTGCCGATACCGAAATAAACAAAATCCAGCTCCGTCATCTGTGCTGGATCGTATTGATTGCGGCCATCAAAAATAACAGGTGCATTTAATTTTTGTTTGATAACGCTGAAATCCGGATTTTGGAACTGCTTCCATTCTGTGGCAAGGATTAGCGCGTCACCATTATCGAGTGCATCGTACATGCTATCAAAAAATGTCACGTTGCCATTATCAAACCATTCTTTTGGCATTTCGGCGCGGGCAGTTTCAAATGCGACAGGGTCATAAGCCTGTATCTTTGCACCAGCACCAATCAGGTCTTTCATGATCTGAAGCGATGAAGCTTCTCTCATGTCATCTGTACCGGGTTTAAATGCCAGTCCCCAGAGGCAGAAGGTTTTTCCTTTTACATCATCTTTGAAAAAGGCTTTCATCTTCACAGCAACGCTTTCTTTTTGACGCTGGTTCCTGAGTTCGACCGCATGCAGTACATCTGAAGGCACGCCACAGTCGCCGGCCATACTAACTAATGCTTTTACATCTTTGGGGAAACATGAGCCGCCATAACCGCAACCGGGGTAAATAAATTCATAACCAATGCGAGAGTCAGAGCCCATGCCCAGTCGTACATCCTCAATATCAACATCCAGTTTCTCGCAAATTTCAGACATCTCATTCATAAATGAGATTTTAGTCGCGAGCATGGCGTTAGAAGCGTACTTGGTCATTTCTGCACCACGCACTCCCATGATCAGGATTCGTTCGTGACTGCGCATGAAAGGTGCGTATAAATCGTGCATTATCTTTCTGGCTTTATTGCTATCAGCACCAATCACAACGCGGTCAGGATTCATGAAGTCATCGATAGCCGCACCTTCTTTCAGAAACTCAGGGTTACTAACAACATCAAATTTGATATCCAGATTCCTGTCACTCAGCCCCTGTTTAATAATGGCCGTGACTTTATCCGCAGTACCAACAGGCACAGTAGATTTATCAATAATAACATTGTGTGGAGCAGTGATAGATTCGCCGAGTTGTTTCGCTACAGCCTGCACATAACGAAGATCAGCCGCACTGCCTTCGCCGGGTGGTGTACCGACGGCAATAAAATGAATAGTCGAAGCCTGTGCCGCCTCATTAATATCAGTGGTGAAGTGTAGTCGACCTTCTCCCGCATTTTTGAGAACCATCTCTTCCAGGCCAGGCTCATAGATGGGAAGAATGCCGTTTTTGAGATTCTCGATTTTTTTTGTATCAATGTCTACACAAATGACGCTATGCCCCATTTCGGCAAAACAAGTGCCTGTAACAAGTCCAACGTAGCCGGTTCCGATAACTGAAATATTCATAATGGTTTTTACTGTTGAGGTTGATTGTTTTCCCTGATGTATCTCACGGTCGCATTAATCGCTGTTGTATAAGTCATCATGGTGTCATTAAGTTCGGGTTTTTCTTTAATCAGGTTCTTGTTGGGCGTTTCTGTTCCCAGTTCATGAAGATGCTGATCCGAGCCATTAAATTTCATTTGTTGAAAATATTGATCCGTAAGTAGGCCGATGGTTCTAAAACTCCCATGAACAATAGTATAGGCGTAGCGCATTTTATCAAATGCAGCGTCAAAAAGGTCACGTCCTAGCGTGGTATTTGTGTAGCTATTTTTAGTCAGTGCGGCAATCGTGGGTAATACATCAAGCTCACTGGCGACTGTCTCGATAGTGCCGTTTTGTTTTAGCACTTTTGGCCCATAGAGCACAAAAGGTACACGGTGACTGGACACTTCAAGACGATCTTCAGATATAGGTGTATGTTTACCGGTACGGTTGGTGATGCCGTGATCGCCGAAAAAGACAAATAGCGTATTGTCGAAATAATCTTCCTTGCGCGCCATCTCGATAAACTTGCCGATACTGTGGTCCATGAAGCGGAAGGAATTCAGCTCTTTGAGGTCCATAAAACCATAATCTGAAACCTTATGCTTCATGTCTTTTTCAGTTAGCTCGACAAAACCATCGTTATCTTCGGGGATGGTATAGGGTCTGTGGTTTCCTGAAGTCTGAATAATGCTGAAGAAAGGCGCCTGCTTGGTTTTTAGAACCTCATTGGCTTCTTTAAACAGGCTGAGGTCCGAGATGCCCCAGACATCTATGCGTTCAGATTCATAGCTACCTTCTTCATAGATGGTCAGGTCTTCAATGTTTGATGACAGCAGACCACGGATGTTGGCCCAGCTTGCGCTGCCACCGAGAAAATAAGTTCTATCGTAACCGGTGAAATCATTGGCGATACTATGTTGCCTAACGATCAGGGGGTTACGTGTCGAAGTCCTGTTCATTTCAATATCGGGCAGGCCAGTAATTAGTGCCCAAACCGAACGCGCTGTACCAGTGTGAGGTACGAAGAAATTATTGAAGTAAATGCCGTCCTTCGCAATTTTATCGATGTTGGGTGTCGGGTTAAGCGGGTTGCCAGACAAGCTTGTTTTATACGAGGCAAAGGATTCGAGGATAACAATAACTACATTTGGCTTTTTGTCGCCGCTATCAGCAAAAGTCACGGTTCGAGTGTAATTCAGCGTTTCAGGGTCGGGCTGATCGACACCCAGATATTCAGCCATTAAAGGATAGTGTTTTTGTGTGGCTGCGAGATCATAGGTCTCGACACTATTTTTCAGCGTGTTGTAAAAATACATCGTCGGGTTAGATGCCAGGTAAGCGGTAAAAGTATGCGTGCTGCTGAAAAAGGCATCACTCCAGCGTAGCGGGTAGTAGGAGATTTTTCCTAATAGCCCAAAAAACACGACAAAAAAGGTGACGATAACAATGCCGGTTTTCCCTTTCCACCTGGCTTTCAAGCGTTTACTTTCATCGATACGCAGGTTCGCTGTTTCGATTATCCGATAGTATCCCCAGGTCAAAGCAAACAGGGTAAGCGCACCCCAAATAACCGGATAACTTTGCCATACCATGGTGGCCGAGATGAAGGGGGTTTCCAGAAAGCGCAGTGCAGTGGCGTCGAGGCCCTGATTTAAGTAGGCGTAGTAGCCAAAATTACTGGCATACATTATGAGCAAGCAAAACACCAGGATAACGGCGTAGCCTGTCCAGATCCGTTTTCCTAAAATACTAAAAACGGGGTGGATATGGGCTATCCAGCCGAGTAACAGAATGGGCAGGCTTAAAATTAATGCGAACTGTAAATCGTATTTCAGGCCGAGATAAAAAGCCCAGACGATATCACCGACAGGTGCTGGATTGGCGGCGGGGGAGAAGCTGGCCAAAAATACCACACGCAGCAAACTTTGTACTATCAGCAAGCTGATAACGTACTGGCTGACATAGATATGTAGTCGGGGTAATTTATTCAGGACAGCGATCATTGTTTGATGTAGAGAAATAAAGCGTTTTAGTAGTGATTAAAGGGGCGGGATTGTATCATAATTGCGTGTATAGGCATTTTGTAGGCAGGATAAAATCTCTTGAAAATTATTATGTTGTGGTTGAAACGGGCTATTAAGCTGGTCTCTGTTTTATTTCTAGCTCTGTTGCTGATTTATGCAGTAGTGCGTCCTTATCAATTGTATAGCGATAGCCAGATTGAAGGTGATCGTGCACCTTATTTTCAGATGCAGTCAGCCAATGCGATGAGCGTGGTCTGGAATACGGCCGAGCCTGAAAAGGGAGTGGTTCGTTATGGCCGCAGTCCAGATGATCTGGACATGGAAATCAGAGAAGATGAAATCGCTGAAGCCCATGAATTACGTCTGACTCAACTACAGGCTGCTAGTCGATATTATTATACCGTGGGCAATACCGAGACCATGAAATATGGTGGTAGTAAAGATGACTGGTTTGTGACTGCGCCCGCAACCGGAGCGAAAAATGAAGCCGTCAGGCTTTGGGTTATCGGTGATTCAGGTCAATCAGGTAAGATTCAGCAATCAGTGCGTGATGCCATGAAAATCTGGGTGAAAGATAATCCTAGAGAAGAAAAACCATATCTAGATCAATGGCTTGCGCTAGGTGATAACGCTTACCGCTCAGGCACTAACCAGCAGTACCAGGCCGCACTTTTCGACGCTTATCCAGATATTTTGAAGAATATTGCTTTATGGCCAGCCTATGGTAATCACGATGCACGCCGCTGGGCTTTTTTTGATATTTTCTCGCTGCCAGAACAGGCTGAATCGGGTGGGGTGTTGTCGGCTACCGAGCATTATTACTCCTTCGACTACGCCAACATTCATTATGTGATGCTCGATTCACAAGATAGCGATCGGGAACCTGATGGCGATATGCTGAACTGGCTGCAACGTGATCTGGAGGCCTATTCTCAATCTGGGCAACAGGATTGGCTGATTGTTGCTTTTCATCACCCTCCGTACAGTAAAGGCTCACATAATTCTGATGACGAGGGTGACAGCGATGGTCGTCTGGTTGATATGCGTCAATACGTCTTACCCGTGCTTGAAAAATATGGGGTTGATCTGGTGTTGTCCGGCCATAGTCATGTCTATGAGCGATCTTATTTGATGGATTGCCACTATGGTGATTCATCACAGTTCAGTGATAAAAATATAGTCTCGCAGGGCGTTAACGGCAATCACGTCGATTTTATTAAAGCGACAGGTGCGCATTCAGGAACGGTGTACGTGGTTGCTGGTGCGTCTGCCAAGGTGGACAGAGGGCCGATGAATCACCCGGCGATGGCCGTTTCTATGATGAAGGCAGGTTCCTTATTGATTGATATCAAGGACAATTATTTAGTGGCTAGATACCTCAATAGTGATGCCGAAGTTGAAGATGAATTTACTATCGAGAAAAGGCAGGATGACAGCTGGAAAGCGCATAGCAATAAGAACTATGCAGGTTGCCAATAGTATTATGACTGATCGATGAGGCTTCTCAGTTTCTTGATAACTTCATCAGCTTTGATCATCGCCATGCAACCCTCATGGTGGATGCGTTGACCCCAGGGCGCATCACCTACGCTCAGTTGGTAATAATTTTCCAGTGCATGCACATAGTGGCTGACCACCAGTTTCTGAAAACGATAAGGCCCGGCACGTTGTGGATTAGTCGCGGCGTACAAACCAATCACCGGCGTATTCAGGGCATTGGCAATATGCGTAGGCCCGGTATCTGGAGCGATCACTACGTTAGCCATATCGAGTAGGGCAACCATTTCAGCAATACTGGTCTGGCCGACCAGATTCATCGGCTTCTCTTTACAGAGTGAGAAAATGGTGGCAGCAACATTCTGTTCACGCATCGACGAACCACCACTGAGTATCACCTTCATGCCCAGTTCTTCACTGGCGTAATCCGCGACTGCGGCATAACCGTCGATAGTCCAGTCACGCCAGTCACGTGATTTGGCGACGGCGCAGGGATTGATCACCAGCAGTTTCTTTGGATCATTTTGATCCAGCTTATGCTTGAGGCTTTCACGTGCTGCATCAGAAACCGGTAATGCCCATTCCATCTCCGGTTTTAAGCCAAAGTGGGAAGTGAATTCCGTAAAGCTATCGACAACATGCTGTCGAGTCGAAGCCGGTTTGATTTTCCGGTTACTGAATAACCACTGCAAATCTTTGGCTCGTTCTTTATCGAAACCTAACTTGATGTCGGCGGGGACAAAAAAACTGATCGCCGAAGCTCGTAATGATAGTTGCATGTGCAGCAAAATATCAAAATGTCGCCCCTTTAATTGCTTGCGCAGTTTGTTATAGCCGGCCAGACCCTGCGATTTATCAAAGATGATAAACTCAACGTCCTCAATATCCCTGACCAGCTGATATTCGGTTTTACCGATAATCCAGGTAACAGAGGTAGTCGGCCAGTTTTTTTGCAAGGTTCGCAAAACTGGCAAGGCATGGGTAATATCACCCAACGCGGATAGACGAAGAATACAAATATTCTTCGGTGGATTTGAAAGGTTAAATTGTGACAGTGTCATCGGATAATATAAAAGTTAAAAGCAGTGGTCAGTGGGATATCCTATATGATGCGGCGCTGATTGAACATCCAGACGAAGCATTGTTTTGCCCAAGCTCAGAGTTAGTGGCAGAAAAAGCGGCGGCCATCGGTCGTGGTGAAGCCCAGTTTTATCAATACCAGGGTCACAATCTGGTACTCAAGCAATATCTTCGTGGCGGCATGGTGGCAAACTTATTGGCTGACCGTTACTTTGGTATTAAGCACGAGCACACGCGCTCATTCAAGGAATTTCGTTTATTGCATCAATTGCAACTACTCGAATTACCTGCACCAGTACCCGTTGCAGCCAGTGCTGCACGCTCAGGACTATTCTTTCGTGCCGCACTGGTGACATTGGAAATTCCCAATGCTCAAACACTGGCCGATAGTGTGAGGTTGTCGGTACTAGATGATTCAACATGGCAGGATGTGGGGCGTTGTATCCGCCAGTTCCATAATCACGATGTTTATCATGCCGATTTAAATGCGAGAAATATTTTGCTCAGCGAAAACAAAGTTTATTTAATCGATTTCGATAAATGCGCGATTCGTTATCTGGGTGATTCGTGGAAAGCTTCTAACCTTGCACGCTTGAAACGCTCATTGTTGAAATTCAAATCGCTGAATCAAGCATTCTATTTTGATGAGAGTAACTGGAAGCAGCTACTGCAAGGGTATTCTGAAGCTTAGAGAAGTTGCTGGTCGATGGCATCTGCATAATCAGTCACGATACGTGCAAACGGTTGCAGTGTCTTTTTCACGTTGTCCTCTAGTTCAATACGCGATGCTTTGTTATCAAGTAGCACAGTAATAGTATTGCCTAACTCTTCAAAAGAATGTACCTGTATCGCTGCACCTTTTGAAACTAATAACTCACTTTCATCAACAAAACTTTCCATGTGCGGGCCAAAAACAATCGCCTTACCAAAGTGTGCTGGTTCAAGAATATTATGACCACCGCGATGAATGAATGATCCCGCCATAATGATTAACTTCGCCTGAGTAAACCATTGCATTAACTCACCAATGGTATCGAGCAAATAAATACGCGTCTGCTCGTTGATGTTATCGTTCTGACTGCGCAGGGCAATTTCATCCGATTTCAGCCCGGTTTGTTTGAGTTGTTTGATGATGTCTTCACGACGTTCGGGGTGACGTGGTGCAATCACCAGTAGCTCATTTCTGTTAAGCGTATTCCAGATTTTTGTGATTTGATATTCCTCATCGCTGTGCGATGAAGCTACCAGCACATAATCACGTTGTGTCATAGTTTGTGATTCGGCATTGATTGAGATGGGTGGAATAAATTTAAGGTTGCCCAGTATGGAAACTTGTTTGGCCGAAGCGCCAAGATTTAAATAATTATTTTGATCGACTTCGGAGCGCACATAAATATGTGTGACTTGAGATAACACCTGTTTGTAAACAGAGCGTACCCAGCTGTTTGCACCCGAAGTTTTATTTGAAAGTCGACCGTTAATAATATTGACTGGAATGTTTTTGTCGTTGCACAGCACTATAAGATTAGGCCAAAGCTCTGTTTCAACAAGATAGAGAGCCCTGGGTTTAAGTTGGCGAATAAAGCTCAGCGTGGTCAAACACCAGTCCATAGGCAAAAAGGCGTGGAACAACCAGGGCAGATTTTGTCGTTCAACAATCTCAGCGCCAGTGGTGGTATTGGTGGTAATTAAAAACTGTAAATCGGGGTGACGTTTATGTAGTTCGTGTAGCAACGGCAAAATTGTATTGGTTTCACCTACCGACGCACAATGAAACCAGATACAACTTTTCGGAATATGTTGCAGTCTGAAGCCCAGTCGTTGCAGTAAAAAACGCGGTTGGCCAAGGCGAAAACTTTTCCAGATTAAATGCGCCAGAATCAGTGGCGAGAAAATAAAAATGAGAAAGCGATAAATAAACATACTAATAAATCGAAGGTCGACCTTCAGGCTGCGTTTTAAAACGCTTGTGAATCCATGCATATTGCTCTGGATTTTTCCTGACCATTCCTTCAATAGCCTGATTCACACTCGTTGCATCGACCACCTGATCGCCCGAAGGAAAATTTTCCAGCGCAGGAAGAATCACCAGTTTATAACCTTTGCCATTGTCTAATCGTTGTGGATAAAACGGCACGATACTGGCACCGGTCATCTCGGCCATTTTAGCGGTTGAAGTCAATGTGCCAGCAATGCCGCCAAGAAAAGGTGCAAACACAATGTTCTGGGTGAAGTCCTGATCGGGTGCGTACCAGGTGGCGATACCATTGCGTAAGCCTTTTATAAATTCACGCACGCTGGTATTGGGAATGGCTTTCTGTAGATGTCTGTTACGATACACGTGCATAAAAGTATTAAACATCGGGTTGTGTGCTTTTTTATAAACCGCGTTCAAGGATGTATATAAAGCCATCAGAATGCCGCCGATCTCCAGCGTGGAAAAATGTCCGGTCAGCATAATCACGCCTTTGCCTTTAGCGAGTGCAGTGTCGAGATATTCCATGCCTTCAACCGTGCAATGTTTGCGCAAATAATCACGGCTCGCCCACCACGCCAGCGCCATTTCAAAAACAGAAATGCCCAGACTTTTGTAACTTGCTTTGATTAGTTTTTTTATTTCAGCTTCATTGTACTCGGGATAGGCCTGCTGAATATTGATACGGGTAACTCGACGACGTGACGGTGCCAAACGATAAAGCAGCCAGCCAAAGAATGCGCCGATAGCTTCAATCCATCTTAGTGGTAATAAAATAACCAGGCGCAGAAAGCCAAAGAATAACCACATCCCCCAGTATTTTGGATGCAGCCAGTCACGCAGTTTTAGTGTGGTTTCATCGCTCATGATATCGACAGCCACTGACTAATATGTTGTATGTCATCTGCAGACAAAAGTCCGGCCGCATATTTTATTTCGAGTAACTTTAGAATGTAATCATAACGCGCCTTGGCATAATCACGTTTGCTTTTAAACAAGTTACCCTGTGCTAATAAAACATCAACGCTGGTACGTGTGCCGACTTCAAAACCTAATTGCGTAGCTTCGGTGGCTGACTCGGTAGAAATTAAAACTTGTTTGAAGGCTTTAACCTGTGCAATCGCTGCCTGTACACCGAGATAAGCGACACGCATTTCCTGAATGGTTTGGCGTTGCATTTTTTCAAATAACATTTTTGCCTTATCTAATTCAGCAGCGCTCTGGCGAATCTTTGAACTGGTGTAACCACCACTATAAATAGGAATATCCAGACTCAGGCCAATGCTGGTGTCATCCAGATCGCGCGCACCAAAACCTGAAGTGCTGCCATCAGAGCTAGTCGAACTGTGCTGTGCACTGAGATTTAAAGTTGGGTAGTGGCCGGAACGCTGACTATCATAATTATTTTTTGCCGCTTCAAGCGCATAGCTTGAAGCACGCAAATTGAGATTATTGGCCAGAGCTTTATCCTGCCAGGTTTTTATATCTTCCAGTTCTGGAAATGACAGCGGAATCGAATCTTTCAGTGAGCTTAAAGAATCGGGTCTTTGATTGATGATAAACCACAATGCTTCGTGTTGATTGCTGAGATCATTGCTGGCAATAATCGACTGTGCCACAGCTGAATCATAAGTGGCCTGCGCTTCCTTAACATCGGTAATGGCAATCAGGCCGACTTTGAAACGTTCCTGATTTTGGTTTAACAAACGAGCGTTGGCTTTTTTCTCCGCTTCGGCAAAAGCGACATTATCCTGTGCCGCTAGCACGCCGAAATAAGCCTGCGCCAGGCGAATGATTAGCGTTTGTTTAGCGGCTTCAAAACTGGCCAGCGCCTGTGCTGAAAACGCCTCAGTTTCATCCATGGCATCGAACAGCTGTTGGTTATACAAGGTTTGTTTGAGTGTGAGGGTATAACCATCGCTGCTGAAATCCGCTGCACCGTCGGTGAAAACCCCAGTGGCATTACTGGTTTCGGTCGTATTTTTTTGACTAAACAGACTGAGAGAAACCGAGGGCAAAAGTGCAGACGTGCTTTGCGATTCAATTTCAGCGACGGCAAGATACTCAGCCTGCGCAGCCTGCAGAACCATATCATTTTGTTGTGCCAGTTTTAACGCCTGCACTAAATCCAGTGCGTATACCGAAGACGAGCCTATGCCCAGGCAGCAGATTACTGTATTAAGGGTATGTTTCAGCGTCAATGTAATAGTCCGGTGAACCTAGTAAGTCGCCATGTTCTTATCAATAATTTTAGCCCAGGCATTCAGGCCACCCTTAAGATTAATGACATTATCAAAGCCAACCTGTTCCAGATAATAGCCTATCTGTCGGCTGCGAATACCATGATGGCATATAACTACTGTCTCGCGGTCTTTATCAAGCTCATCTAGTTCAGTTGGAATTTGTGCCATGGGAATCAGCAGGCTGCCTTGAAGATGGCAAATGTCGTATTCCCAGTCCTGCCGCACATCCAGCAGTAGCGGGCATGAGCCGTTATCCTTTAGGTGTAACTCAAGTTGTTGTGCGTCGAATTCACGCATAGGCGATGGAGTTTTAAATCAGTAGCTCAAACTAGAATTCAAATGACGGGGCTTTTTCGGCACCGCACAAAGAATCAATGCTGGTTTCGAACAGGTCTTCGACCGTCCACTTATCTTTATCAGTGCGTGTCACCAGATGTGCAGTCATCGCAGGTGCCTGACCGGTAACAACAAACAAACGGCCGCCGACATTAAGCATATTTTTATAAACTTCGGGAATAGCAGGCATGGAAGCGCTGATGGCTATGGCATCGTAAGACTGTTCCTGATTCCAGCCTTTGGTCGCATCACCCGTTGAGATGGTCACGTTTTCAATATTATGTTTGGCAAGATTTTTCTTAGCCTGCTTGCTCAAGTTTTCATTGATTTCCACGCTATCAACGTGGTGAGCCAGACTAGCCAGGCAGGCAGAGAGATAACCCGTACCAGTGCCGATCTCCAGCACCGCGTCATCTTCACCGACATTCAAATGTTGCAAGATACGGCCTTCTATATTCGGATTTAGCGTGCAGCAGCCCTTTTCATCATCCGTTAGTGGGATGCGGGTATCGACATAAGCCAGATTCCGGTAGCTCTCCGGCATGAAATCTTCACGCGGAATAGTATTGAGTGTTTCAAGAACACGGGCATCAAGTACGTCCCATGGGCGCACCTGTTGTTCAACCATATTGAAGCGGGCTTTTTCGAAATCCATACTATTCATAACTTTCAGCTATTCAGGTTATTTGTTTAATGTTGGAATTGTACCCCAGATGGCAAATCTCAGCCAACATACCATTGCACAATAAAATAGCATTCCCGATCATCAGGTTTTCATCAAGATTACCGTGTTAATATTAGCGGCTAGATTAAAGTTTAAAAAAGAGACATACATATGAGTGCCATCCCAGAAGAATTCCTGCAACGTACCACCGAACTATCATCCGCCTCCAGAGAGCCGCTGGATGGCTCGAAAAAGATCTATGTGCAGGGTTCGAGAGACGATATTCGAGTGCCAATGCGCGAAATTCATCTGGAAGACACCAACGCCAGCTTCGGTGCCGAGCCTAATCCGCCGATTCCGGTTTATGACTGCTCCGGCCCTTATACCGATCCCGATGTAGAAATCGACCTGCTCAAAGGCATGCCGGATGTACGCAGTGCGTGGATTGAAGAGCGCGGCAATACAGAATTGCTCGATGGCCCTAGCTCCGAATACGGTCAGCAACGCCAGAGTGATCCCAAGCTGGCCAACCTGCGTTTCGAGCATATCCGCGCACCTCGCCGCGCCCGTGGTGGCAACAATGTCACCCAGATGCACTTCGCCAAACGCGGTCTGATCACGCCGGAAATGGAATACGTCGCCATCCGCGAAAGCATGAAATTGCAGCAATTGCGCAAAGACCCCGAATACCAGAAAGTATTGATGCAGCACCCCGGTGAAAACTTCGGCGCTAATTTACCGAATGAAATCACCCCCGAATTCGTCCGCGATGAAATCGCTGCCGGTCGCGCCATCATTCCTGCCAACATCAATCACCCCGAACTGGAACCAATGATCATCGGCCGCAACTTCCTGGTCAAAATCAACGGCAACCTCGGCAATTCGGCGGTTACTTCAAGCATCACCGAAGAAGTCGAAAAAATGGTCTGGGGTATCCGCTGG
>JBEQLM010000150.1:0-4512 GCA_040325975.1 Gammaproteobacteria bacterium
TGCCATTATTGCCTATATAGGTGATCAAACAGACATCAATCAACTAAACAATATATCAATGTCATCGACAACTGAATTGGCACAGATAGCGCAGAGTTCAATACGTATTCTACAACAAGAACTTCACTATTCTTCGGAACGTTATTCGCCTGAAATTAAAGGAAATTAAAGGGGGCAGACCCCTTTAACTTGTTCCAACAGGTTAACAGTAAAGAAATAAGTACCGCCCGGATGCCAGGCGCGTCGATAATCAGGCATGGTTTGAGTATTGCGGAAAATCACATACGGCGCAATGCCCTGCGGTTATTGACGCCCTACGGTGTGGGTGGGTTTATTGCGCCTTACCGCGTTTTTATTATTCTTGAAGTGCGATGGATGCCATTTTCATAGTGCTTTCAAATGATTCTGCACCCGCAATAAATAAACCATTATGGCAAAACATGGCATCATCAATACCTGTCACTTCATTAAGCTCTTTATCGGATAAGCCCGCCCATGGTTTAGGCAGCGATTTTCTATCTTCAAATGAACCTAGTTCAACAGGGACTGTTTGAATTCTCCAATGGCCAGACGGAGATGGGTAAACCACATATAAAGCCTCTTCAGATAAGGCGTGAACCGTTCTTTTCCACGGGGTATATTTTTCTAATACAATCACTCTTGGATCTTCTGCATTTTCAATAGCCTTAGCCACAATTGCTTTCGCACTAATGCCACCGTTAGCCGATGCAATGAATCGTGTTAAAACGCGCGATGCAAAATCAACCGCTTCATCAAAACAGGTATCAAAGTGACTATCTTCTTGCCAGGTCGGGTTAAACATTGAAATAGTTTGGCTAAGGGTAATACCTTTAATAACACCTTCGACATGACCACAATCGATGGCATCAATGTTTGATACTAGACCAGCATCAACAGCATTGGCTACGTCCTGGTTACCCAGGCATATTCCTAAGCCATATTTCTTCCAAATTAAACCAAATGAGGAATAGGGAATACCATTTTCGCGCTCACCTGCACCACCACGTTGATGATGATCAAAACGGTCTGCATCCGAGTCATACTCACCACCTACATCAACCACAATATCTGCCTTGCTGATAAGCTCTAAATCACGTGTGCGAATGAGCTTACAAGAAGGGAATATGCTCTTAAGTGCAGCGATACTGAAAACATCATCTGCATGAAAATTACCATTGTGAGTTGCTATAGTTTTATCAGTCATTTGTTCTGTGTCATGTTAGAAAGGGATGAAGGTGTCGCTAGTTAAACTTTAATGTTTTGGAGATATTTAATAAGCAAAAACTTGATGGCGGAGTCTATACGAAGACAGCTAACAAAAATAGCTGGTTTTTGATAACTAAAATATCAAACATAAAGTTCTAGCTAAGAGGCTCGGCTATTTTTGCCGAGACCTGCGCACAGCGCGAACTTGAGCGCCATGGTATACGTTTTTTTAAATCAATCGAGTCTGACCCCATTGATTCATTTTCGTTTTTCTGAAAAAGGCAATCACTCCAGAAATCATACAGAGCAGGCCAAAGGTGAAGGGGATGTATGTAATAAACGCTGGACCCGGCTCGAGCAGAGATTCACCTGGACTTACAGGATCATAATAGACAAGGACTTGCTGCCCCATTGCATAACGCATAACAATCTCTTCCTTACCGCCAGAACTACTGGTAGAGCTATCACCCAGTGAAACTCGCCCTGAGCTGTATGGAGTCCCATTGACGGTATAGCGGTAGCGAACATCAGCTGAATACATCTGAGTCGATTTTCCCTCAGAGCTGCTGACGTAGCTTGTCACCTCTGAATGGGTCACCGTACCATTCACTATCGGCCAGAATAGAGTTGAGCGTGCGTCATCGATCAACTCCCAGCCCCACACACTAAATCCGGCGCCCAGTAGAATTAGCAGGAAGTAGGTAACAATTTTTCTCATAGGATATCTATATAAAAGTAAAAGGGGTTTTGAGCGCTTTAATTTTATCGCGTTAATATTAGTAACAATTGTGCTCTGACAACTATTTCTTTCAAAGTTGATGTAGCCAGCCAGTGTTTTACAAGCCCTGGATATATTGTGCCTTAGTCGATACTGTAATCATATTATTCAATTTTTGTCGTGCATGGTCATCACCGTTCAGGATATTTTCAAAGTGTGTAATCAGTCGCGCTTTATCTTGCTCTGCTTTAGAACCCGCGCCAATATTAGTCAGATCAATAAGAAATTCATCAAATAAATCGGAAAGATCATTGACGATGTCGACGTTTAAAAACTGCTCGTCATTATAGATGCTTGGATAGCCACCTTTTTGTTTATCAATGGCAAAAGAAACGCCTTTTACATTAGTAATAGTGGTGGCTTTACTGCACTTCAGCATACAGCCATCTTCGATGCTGGTTTTGTTACAACCTACGGTTTGCTGGAAGAAGCATTGGCGGCTGGTCATCATTAAAATCGGGTGGTAAATACTGTAGTGCAATTTGAAGTTATCCGGGCGTGCAATGTTTTTGATTTGCATGCGATTAATTTCGTTTGAAATAAAGGCGCCGGCACAGTTTAATTCTTCTTTCAAGGTTAATAGTGCATAAGAGTTGGTCGTGTTCAGGAATGGGCCGGCAATCCACTCGATGCCCATTTCAAATGCTTTGTAGGCAATGCCAGTATTATTACTGACGATACGTTCAGGCTTAACGTGTTCGAGAAGTCGTACTGATTCGTCATAATCCTTGCCAATTAATACTGCAGGGAACCACGGAATCAGGCGAGGATTGCGTAACAAAATATCGATGTACTTATTGCAGCCTTTTTTCAAACTTTCTGGCAACTTGAAATACACGTCGGCGTCAGTCAGGTCACACAGGTGACTATCATTTTCGTCGGCTATTAATATCGACAGGGCTGGTTTGGCAGTCGTTTTTTCATGTTTATCTAACGCTGCAACTTCAACAAAGGCAGTGATTTCTACTGAATTATTTAACAGCACAGCCGCCTGGTTTTTCAAGTCTGCCAATTCTTTAAACGGAATGCTTAAGCCATCATCCAGACCATTGCAGGTAAAACCTGTAATGGTGTAGTCGAGATTAGCGAAGTTTTTAAAACGTTTTTCTAATACGGCTTGATTGATAACCGATTGATTAGCTGGCCTGAGCGGTAATGTAGTTTGCAAGCTGTGGACGTTGTCGTTATCGCCTATCGTCATGGTTAAACAAAAAGGCTCGTTCAACTTTCCAGAAAAAACTAATGCTAACGCTTGTTTAGCAATGCTGAGATATCTTATCTTCTCTGCGAGCTCTGCCCCGAGTTCACTTTTCTTCGTGAAAAGTTCTTGCCTTACTTTCTCGATATGCTCCACCGAAACTGCATGGCTTTTTTCTACCGCGTATTTATTGCTGTGATCACGAGGATTATCTATAAACATATCCCTGGTGAGGTCGCCCTTTAAAAATGAGTTAGTAAAGTCACGGTTAAAAACACGATACAGGTTAGAATTATCAGCCAACATTTTTCCTGATGCATCAAACTTGTCAAGCTGCTTTCGCCAGCTGTCGACCACGGTATAAACATAGTGTGCGTTTTTAATTCGACCTTCAATTTTCAATGAGTCAACTTGTGCATCGGCTAACTCCGGTAAATCAAAATAAGCAGAATTATCTTTCAGGTTGAGAGGAAAACGATTACCCGCCGCAGTGACCTCATATTCGTCGCGACATGCCTGACTGCAACTGCCACGATTGCCTGAGTTACCCACTCTGACCGAGCTGGAATAACACTGTCCAGAAAATGCGATACACAATGCGCCATGTACAAAAACTTCGGTTAGTACGTTGTTCACGTGAGCCAGTGCCGTCAATAATTTTATTTCACCAATATTTAATTCGCGAGATAAGTTAACGCGTGATGCGCCAATTTTTGCCAGGAACAATATCTGGCCCTCATTATGAGTCGTCAGCTGAGTGGAAGCGTGAATATTGAGCTTTGGGAAATACTTCTTTACCAGATTGAAAATCCCCAGATCCTGTACAATAATTCCGTCGATACCAGAGTTAACCAGCTTGTTCAGAAGTTTGATCAAGCTGGGGAGCTCCTGTTCCAGGATAACCACATTTAAGGTTAAAAACACTTCGCAATCGTACTTGTGTGCTAAGCGTAAGATGCCGGATAAATCTTCAAAAGTAAGGTTGGAAGCCCGGTTTCGGGCGTTAAAATTATCCAGACCACAATAGACAGCATCGGCACCGGCAATCACTGCGGCTTTAATCGCTTCAACATCTCCGCCGGGAGCTAATAATTCAATCTTTCTATTCATAGGGTGAGTCATTGTGTGCGCGTGATGTTTTGGCAGGTGGAATTTTAACGGGAAGTTGTGAGGATGGCTATGGATTAAATCCAGTTTAGGAATTGGGGTTGTTTGGAAAGCTGGGGTTGGATTATCGCAAGAGTGATCTGGACTCTGTTATTCCTTGTTTAATGTTTAATCGAGAACTCAATTATCGACGAGTGTGACC
>JBEQLM010000151.1:0-4478 GCA_040325975.1 Gammaproteobacteria bacterium
GTAATACGGAAGATAAGGAGGCAGAGGGAAAATTTAAGGACGCAAAGGAAGCCTACGAAGTTCTTTCTGACGCACAAAAAAGAGCGGCTTATGATCAATATGGTCATGCTGGTGTAGACCCTTCTATGGGTGGACGACCCGGCGCTGCTGGTTTTGGTGGTGGCAACGGTGACTTTGGCGATATTTTTGGTGATGTCTTCGGTGATATTTTTGGTGGTGGTCGCGGTGGCGGCGGACGTAGTCGTGCTGCACGTGGTGGCGACCTGAGATACAATCTCGAACTTTCACTGGAAGATGCGGTATTCGGTACCGAAGTGAATATTCGAGTGCCTTCCATGCAAAATTGTGGCACCTGTGAAGGTTCTGGTGCTAAAAAAGGCACCACCGCTACCACATGTACTACCTGTGGTGGTGTTGGTCAGGTACGGATGCAGCAAGGTTTTTTCTCAGTTCAACAAACCTGCCCAAATTGTCGTGGGCAGGGCAAAATTGTTTCTGATCCCTGTCCTGATTGTAGTGGTCAGGGGCGTGTACAAAAAACCAAAACGCTTTCTGCCAAAATTCCTGCCGGGGTTGATAATGGAGATCGTATTCGCTTGGGCGGTGAAGGTGAAGCAGGTGAAAATGGTGGGCCAAATGGTGACCTGTATGTGCAAGTTCAGGTTAAGCCGCATTCAATATTTACCCGCGATGATAATGATCTCTTTTGTGAAATGCCGATTAGTATTGCCACAGCAACTTTAGGCGGTGAGTTGGAAGTGCCGACGCTTAAAGGTCGTCTCAAATTAAAAATTCCTGCTGAAACACAGTCCGGTAATTTGTTCCGCATGCGAGGCAAAGGTGTGAAACCTGTTCGTGGTGGCCCAGTCGGTGATTTATTATGTCGTGTATTAGTTGAAACTCCGGTTAAACTAAGTCACAAGCAGAAAGAATTATTACGTGAATTTGATGAGTCGATAAAAAATGACGGTAAGCAGCATAGTCCGAAAAACGATTCCTGGTTGGATCGTGTTAAACGCTTCATCGATGACGTAAAATCCTAACAATAAAATAAAAACCTTTGCACGGAGTGGACATGATCAATATTGCTGTAACCGGTGCGGCTGGCCGCATGGGGCGTTCATTAATTAATGCCTGTCAACAATCCGAAAACTGTCAGTTATCGGCTGCTATTGAGCATGATGGCAATCCCCTGGTCGGTGGTGATGTTGGTGACATTGTTGGAATTGGTACGCTAGGTGTAAATCTGGTTGATAAGCTCTCCGATGTTGCTGATCAATTCGATGTACTTATCGACTTTTCCTCACCTGAAGCCACTCTGGATAATCTGGCTTTTTGCATCGCTAATAATAAAAGCATCGTTATAGGCACTACCGGTTTTAGTGATGACCAAAAACAGCAGATTAGTGTTGCCGCAAAACAAATTAGCGTTATGTTTGCGCCCAATATGAGTGTTGGCGTAAATCTTTGTTTCAAATTGCTCGATATGGCCGCCCGTGTACTTGGTGATGATGTCGATATCGAGATTATCGAAGCACATCACCGTCATAAAGTCGATGCGCCATCAGGTACTGCTCTACGTATGGGTGAAGTTGTTGCTGATGCATTAGGTCGCAATCTTGATGAGTGCGCTGTTTATGGCCGTGAGGGCATTAGCGGAGAGCGTGATCGTAAAACCATTGGTTTTGAAACCATTCGTGCAGGTGATATCGTCGGTGACCATACCGTGATGTTTGCTGCTGAAGGTGAGCGTGTGGAAATCACACATAAGGCGTCCAGTCGTATGACCTTTGCCAACGGTGCGGTTCGAGCGGCGATATGGCTGCAAGATCAAGAGGCAGGTCTTTATGATATGCAAGATGTGCTTGGATTGAGATAGAATACGCACCCTCAATAAAATTAATTATTTTAGTACAGGTAACTCAATGAACATTGCTATAGTTTTCCCGGGACAAGGCTCCCAGTCGGTTGGTATGTTGTCAGAATACACCGAGAGCTGGCCACAAATTATCGACACCTTTAAAGAGGCTTCTGACGTTTTAGGTTACGACCTGTGGGATATCGTCAGTAATGGCCCGGTAGAAAAGTTGAATCAAACCGAAATTACACAACCCGCTGTACTGGCCGCAGATATCGCAGTGATGCGCGTTATGGCCGAGCAGTGCATGATCAAGCCTTTTGTCCTGGCAGGACACAGTCTGGGTGAATATGCGGCGCTGGTTGTGGCCAAATCCATTGAATTCACCGATGCCATCAAGCTTGTGGCAGAGCGTGGTCGCTTAATGCAGACTGCGGTGCCTGAAGGTGAGGGCGCCATGGCGGCCATTCTCAATTTGACTGATGAACAGATTATTGAAATCTGCCAGAAGGTTTCAGCTGAAACCAATCTAATTGTCGAAGCCGTCAATTTTAATTCACCAGGCCAGGTGGTGATTGCCGGCAATACTGCTGCTGTAGATAAAGCCATCGAACTGGCTAAAGAAGAGGGTGCTAAGCGTGCGTTAAAATTGCCTGTTAGCGTACCTTCGCACAGCTCTTTAATGAAACCAGCTGCAGATCAATTAGCTGAAACATTAAAAACTATCACCATCAAAACACCCGAAATTCAAGTCATCCATAATGTGGATGCAAAAAGCCACGACGAACCAGATGCGATTCGCGATGCCTTAGCTAAACAATTGTATAACCCTGTACGTTGGGTAGAAACTGCCAAAATCATCGGTTCAGCGGGTGATGACGCCATCGTAGAATGCGGTCCAGGTAAAGTGCTAAGTGGCTTGTCACGACGCATCACAAAAGAGGTTCCAACTTTTGCTCTCGATACACCAGCGGGTATGCAGAAGTTTTTAGATTCCATGGATGCGAGTTAGTTAACAATAATAATTTTAGAAAAAGAGATCATTATGAGTAAATTAGAAGGTGAAATTGCACTGGTAACCGGTGCTAGTCGAGGCATTGGTAAAGCCATAGCTGAACAGTTAAAAGCCGATGGCGCGACTGTAATTGGTACTGCCACGACTGAAGGCGGTGCTGAAAAGATTTCCGAATATTTAGGAGAAGGTGGCAAGGGCATGTGTCTTAATGTTACCGACGCCGATTCTGTTGCCGCTGTAATCAAACAAATCAGCAGTGATTTTGGTGATGTGAGTATTCTGGTTAATAATGCCGGTATTACTCGCGACAATTTGCTGATGATGATGAAAGATGAGCAATGGAATGACATTATTGACACCAACCTAACTTCAATATTCCGTCTTTGCAAAGCAGTTGTACGCAAAATGATGAAGGCCCGGAAAGGCCGTATCATTAATATCGGTTCTGTTGTTGGTTCGAGCGGAAATCCCGGACAAACCAATTACTCAGCAGCTAAAGCTGGTTTGTTAGGTTTCACAAAATCACTCGCTAGAGAGATCGGTTCACGAAATATTACAGTGAATGCAGTGGCTCCTGGATTTATTGATACCGACATGACAAAAGAACTTGCTGAAGAACAAAAAGCAGCGCTGATTGGCTCAGTTCCACTGGGTCGTTTAGGTGATCCTGCTGATATTGCCATGGCCGTCGCGTTTCTAGCCGGCCCGGATTCTAGCTATATCACAGGTGAAACTCTGCATGTAAATGGCGGTATGTACATGGCGTAGTGACTTTATAAGTCAAACTGGTTGTTTTTTAGGCACTATTTTAAATTAAGAAGTGTCATTATCTTATTGATTTATAAGTGACTTTAACTATATTTTTATTGAGTGATAATTTAACTGGATTGCTGTGCGTGAATTCACTAGAATACCGCGCAGCTATAGCACTGATCAAATTAACGAGGAAAAATAAATGAGCACAGCTGAAGAACGCGTTCGTAAGATCGTAATCGAACAACTTGGTGTAACCGAAGAACAAGCAACTAATGCAGCATCATTCGTTGATGACCTTGGCGCAGATTCATTGGATACTGTTGAATTAGTAATGGCTCTCGAAGAAGAATTCGAGTGTGAAATTACTGATGAAGATGCAGAAAAGATCACTACAATACAATTAGCGATCGACTACGTAAACGCGCATTCAGAATAATTGTTGTCGTTTTTCTAGTTCAACACAGCCACATCGCGTGGCTGTTGTTATTTATTGCAGGTACTAAAAGTGTCTAAACGTCGTGTTGTCGTTACTGGTATGGGTATTGTTTCGCCCGTAGGTCTCAATCTAAAAGAGAGCTGGGACAATATTCTTGCAGGTAAGTCAGGAGTTGCTGCTATCGATGAATTCGATACCAGTGACTTCTCGGTAAAAATTGCAGCTACAGTCAAAAATTTTGACGCCAGCCATGTGATCGCTAGTAAAGATCTTAAAAAAATGGATACCTTTATCCATTACGGACTGGTTGCAGCTGACGAAGCCTTGCGCGACTCAGGATTAGAAATCACCGAAGAAAATGCTGATCGGGTTGGTACTGCCATCGGTTCTGGTATTGGTGGTTTGCCTATGAT
>JBEQLM010000152.1:0-4459 GCA_040325975.1 Gammaproteobacteria bacterium
CAGTTTATTTCACCACATGGCACTGGCGAAAAAAGTCCCCGAAGCTTTGGATGACTACGTTAGTGAACGAGAAGCGGTGCTGGCTTTATCCGAGCAATTAAGTTCGGAAGATTTACAGCTGTTTTATCAGATTGCTTTAATCGGTCGCCGTGATTTACCCCTGGCGCCCGATTTACGCAGCGGTCTGGAAATGGTGCTGTTGCGTATGTTGTCATTTCGTCCTGCCAGCACAGGGCAGGTTGTTGCAGCAGGAATCAACACTGCTTCTGCTCAGGCAACAAATACCGCTTCACCCCAAATGACGACGTCTCAGGCGGCTACCTCGCAGCCAACAGCACAGTCTACGCAATCGCAGGTGGCTCCTTCTCAATCTGTTTCATCAGTACCTGAGCATAAAGTAGCCGAGCCACCAGCGCCAGCCCCCGTAGCTGTGCCAGTTGCAGTTAATCGTGATAGTCGTGACTGGCGAGAAATTCTGGAAGGTCTGGCCGTTAACGGTATGGTCAAGCAGTTGGCGGCTAACTGTGTTTTGCAGAGCATTGAAGATAACACCGTCACGTTAGCTGTTGATGCGGGTCATCAACAACTTCGCAATGCCAAAAGTGAGGCAAGACTAAAGCAGGCCTTGTGTGAATATTTTGATAAGGATTTACGATTAGATATTGTCATTCATTCAGGAGCCAGTGCTGAGACTGTTAATCAGCAGATTGAAACACCTGCACAATCACAGGCACGTGAGACCGGTGAGCGTCAGCAGCAAGCTGAAGCTTCTATTGAAGGTGATAGTTTTGTTCAGGCCATGAAAGAAAATTTCAACGCAGAGATAGTGCCGGGTTCAGTTAAGCCGGTTAGTTAAAAACACGCGTTGAAAATAAAGTTAATAAACTAATTTAAAGTTAAATAGAATTGAAAGAGGTAGCGTGATGATGAAAGGTGCAATGGGCAACATGATGAAGCAGGCACAAAAGATGCAGGAAGACATGAAAAAGGCACAGGAAGAAGTCGCCAACATGGAAGCTGAAGGCCAGGCCGGTGGTGGTTTGGTTAAAGTGTTAATGAATGGACGTCATGAATTGCGCAAAGTTGAACTGGATGACAGTCTGATGTCTGATGACAAAGAAATGATCGAAGACTTGCTGGCAGCTGCGGTAAATGATGCGGTAAGAAAAATAGAACAAATGTCGTCTGAAAGAATGTCGGGTGTGACAGCTGGTTTGAATTTACCCGGTGGAATGAAGCTGCCTTTCTAAGGCGTAGTATTTAGTTTGTCACCACTACTCGAACAACTCATCGACGCCCTCAAATGCCTGCCGGGCGTCGGCCCCAAGTCAGCACAGCGCATGGCATTTTATTTATTAGAACGCGACCGCGATGGCGCAACGCATCTTGCACGCTCAATTGATGAAGCCGTGGCTAAAATTGGTCGCTGTCAGTCCTGTCGAACCCTGAGTGAAACTGACCTGTGTAATATATGTAGTCACACGGGACGGGATGTAAGCAAGTTGTGTGTGGTTGAATCACCCGTAGATGTTATGGCGATTGAACATATCGCTGAATTCAGGGGTAAATACTTTGTTTTGATGGGGCATCTGTCACCACTCGATGGTATCGGGCCATCCGAGTTGGGTCTGGAATTATTGGAGCGGCGCCTGGCTTCGGGTGAGATACAGGAATTGATTTTGGCGACCAATCCCACTGTTGAAGGTGAAACCACGGCGCATTATATTTCTGAGATGGCCGCAGATCATGGTGTTGATGCAACACGTATTGCGCACGGAGTGCCATTGGGTGGTGAACTGGAGTATATTGATGCAGGTACATTGGCGCACGCTTTTTCAGGTCGTCAAAAAATAGGTGTATAGTTATTCCTGATTGATTAAGCAATTATTTGGAGGTGGAAGGTGAGTGATTGTTTGTTCTGTAAAATTCTTGATGGTGAAATTCCCTGTGACAAGGTTTATGGAAACGATCAGGTCATTGCTTTCAGGGATGTAAATCCTCAAGCACCAACGCATATATTAGTGATTCCGCGTAAACATATTTCAACAGTTAATGACTTAACGGCCGATGATAAAAACATTGTGGGCGAAATGTTATTGGCTGCTCAGGCCGTTGCAACACAGGAAGGTATCGAAGAAAGCGGTTACCGTTTGGTGATGAATTGTAATGAGGGTGCTGGGCAAACCGTTTTCCATATTCATTTGCACATTCTGGGTGGCCGTAGAATGCATTGGCCGCCGGGCTAAATATCGGCTCTTGATTAAAATCAATGCGCTTATTTTGTAGATGTAGCAGTATGTCCATGTTGTTGTAGAGGTGTAGATGATTAAATTTACCGTTCTTTTTTTTCTCCTGATTGTTTCCGGCATTGCTAATGCTGCACCGGATGGTAAGGCGCTATTTAATAAACACTGTTCAGCATGCCATGGCAGCGAAGGCAAAGGGGGTGTCGGTGTGCCGCTATCACTGCCTTCCTTTATCAATAGCGTTTCCAATGAATATTTGAATAGAACGATTCGAGTTGGTCGTCCTGGTCGAATCATGCCTGCTTTTCCACAATTGAGTGATGCGCAGGTCAAGGCAATTGTCAGTCATGTGCGTAGTTGGACTGACATGCCCACCGTTAAATTTGATCCCACCCCGGTAATCGGCGACAAAAAACACGGCAAGGAATTGTTTTTGCAACGCTGTGCACAATGCCACGGTGTCGATGGTAAGGGTGGTAAAGGAACCGGCGTAACTTTTTCAAGAAAACGCGATTTACCTATTATCGCGCCAGCATTAAACAACTCCGGTTTTCTTGCCTCGGCCAGCGATATGATGATCAGGAATACATTGATTCATGGTCGTGAAGGTACGCCCATGGTGTCTTTACTAAAAGCAGGGTTAAAAGAAAAAGATATCGATGATGTTGTTGCCTATGTTCGCTCATTCCAAAAGTCAGAAGTGGTGTCTGCCAAAGATGAGACTTATGATGCCGCGATCATAGTGGATTCACCCTATAGCCTGGAAGAAACCATTGAGAACCTCAAACAGGCCATTGAAAACCAGAATTTCAAATTGATCCGAACCGATTATCTGGAACATGGTTTTGTGGAAGAGGGCAAGGAAAACAAAAAACAGGTCGTTTTGCATTTCTGTAATTTTAATTTTTTGTTTGAGGCGTTGAGTATCGATCCGCGAGTGGGTATGTTTTTACCGTGTCGCGTCACCATTATTGAGCGTGAAGGCAAAGTTCAGATGATGACGATCAACCCCATGCGTTTGAGTAAGCTGTTCAATAATGATGGGCTAAATGATGCCTGCAAGGCAATGACAGAAACCTATGAAAGTATTCTAGAGGATGCCTCATTATGAATGTTTTCCTGAAAAGTCTCTTACTGTTTTGTTTCGTTAGTGCCAATGCGGGTGCTTCAGACTTGATCATGGCTCGTTCTCCTTTGTCTTTTTCAGAAGCGATGACCAACCTGCAGGTATCGCTTAGAGAGCACGGTTACACAGTAGCCAGGGTTCAGCGTATCGATGTTGGCTTAACGGGTATGGGCTACAAAACGGATATGTACCGTGTAGTATTTGTTGGTAAGGCCGATGAAATAAAATACCTTGCTAACAAATACCCTCAAATGATTCCCTATTTACCGCCCAAGGTTTCAATATTTGCCGAAGGTGGAGATACCTTACTGGTGACAGCCAACCCCCTGACTTTTGCGCAGATGATCGATGATGAAAAAGATAGAATAATTTTTCAGCGCTGGGAAAGCGATGTTTATTCGGTGTTTGATGATTTTAGGAATGCTGAATAAGACTTGAGTTCAAAATTAAATATATTCTTGTTAAAGCCTCTATATTTTGCTACTGTTCGCATCCGCATAGGCGCGTAGCTCAGTTGGTTAGAGCGCTTCCTTGACATGGAAGAGGTCGGTGGTTCGAATCCACTCGTGCCTACCAGTTTTATCGGTAGAAATAATTGGATGAGAACATGGTGGTTCGACTGATTTGCCAGGAGCAAATCAGAACGCGCGTTGTTTGCGCGGCCCGTAGGGCGTAGGGCAGGAGCCCGGAGTAATCCACTCGAGCCTACCAGTATCGAAGCATCGCAAAGCGGTGCTTTTTTGTAGATATTTAATATAAACACGCGACCTCTCGTTATGGTCGCCACTGGAGACAACAATGCCTGTCATTACCCTTCCTGATGGTACTCAACGTTCTTTCGATTCTGCTTTGACTGTGATGGCTGTGGCCGAGGATATTGGCCCCGGTTTAGCTAAAGCAACTCTGGCTGGTCGTGTTAATGGTGACTTAGTTGACGCTTCTTTTTTAATCGAATCAGATTCCGAACTCGCCATTATTACTGGCAAAAGTGAAGAAGCAATGGAGTTGATGCGTCACGACGGCGCACATGTCATGGCTCAGGCTGTGCAAGAGCTGTATCCCGACACACAAGTCACTATTGGCCCCG
>JBEQLM010000153.1:0-4398 GCA_040325975.1 Gammaproteobacteria bacterium
CTGCTTTTGCACCCCCTGCACCGTACACCATTTCTGATCAGCCACTACAAAAAATACGCATGCTGGCCGATGAACTGGATTTGCCCGTGCACATGCATATTCATGAAACTACCCATGAGGTAGACGAGGCCGTTAAAAATACCGGCAAGCGCCCTTTGCAAAGACTGGCTGATCTGGGTTTGATTTCACCCAATCTGGTGGCGGTTCATATGACTCAGCTAGAGCCAGATGAAATCGATCAGCTTGCCGCAGCGGGTAGCCACATCGTGCACTGCCCCGAATCCAACCTGAAACTGGCCAGTGGCTTTTGTCCGGTCAAGCAGTTACTGGATGCAGGCATTAATGTTGCACTGGGTACCGATAGCGCATCCAGCAACAATAACCTCGATATGTTTAGCGAAATGAAAACAGCAGCTCTGTTAGCCAAAGGTGTTTCAGGTGATGCCACAGCGGTGCCTGCGCATCAGGCACTGACTATGGCAACGATCAATGGAGCCAAAGCACTGGGCATAAGCGATAAAACCGGTTCACTCAGCATTGGCAAATACGCTGATCTAATCGCGATTGATTTCTCTTCGATTGAATCCACACCGGTATACAACCCCATCTCGCATTTAGTCTATTGTTGTGGCCGTGAGCAAGTTTCCGATGTCTGGGTAGCGGGTAAACATATAATGAAAAACCGCACTATCACCACACTGGAAATTGATCGTATTAAACAGGCAGCCAAAGAATTTAGTGCAAAATTAAATTAAACACTATTACTACAACTTAAGTTGCTAACTGGCATGTTAAAGTGAGTTCACTTGAGCTGTTTAACCTGAAGAATTATGGAATATGAAAAAAATTCTAATTTTTAAATTCTGTCTATTTTTGGCCCTGTTTTTTTCATCAAGCGCAGGCGCAGGCATTTTTATTGCGCTCGCACCCAGCCTAACTAAAATTGACACGCCTTCAGCATCAACCCGTCCTTTACTTGCCGATTTTCGTCTTGGCTACGAAATTCCTCATCATCAATTTGAGCTGGCAATCATGAGCAGCATCAAAGATGATCAGCTCAATCAACTGACGGTTGATATACCCACAGTTACATCTGTTTTCTATCGTTATTTTGCAAACTCGAATTCTGGCATTAAATTTCACTTAATCTTAGGAGTCAGCCAGATAGAAGTTGAATCGTCCTATCCAACTTTCCCCGATTCAACCGATCATTTTGATGGTTTTAGTTATGGCATTGGTCTGGAAGAATCATTTCATTCTATTCCAGGCCTCAAACTAAAATTCGACTGGATTTCATTGTATGACGGCGACCAGATTAATATTAATGCCACTAGCCTGGGTATTCGCTATGAATTTTAAAACATGCTACCAATTATGTTTATACGCCCTGTTTATTTTTCTAGCAGCCTGTAGTGCTGATGATGAGGAGAATCTGGTCAACTTACATGCCATCGCTAATCAGGACATCATTTCCATTAGTTTTCCTGCTGACACTGAAACCACGCATTCCATTAACAGTGAGTATGATTTTAGCCTACAGGGCCTAAAATCAAATGCTGTGGATACCGTTGTCATCAGCAGCGATATTCAATGGTCATTATCTGATGGTGCCATCAGTACCATCGGCCAGAACGGCCACTTTACCGCCAGTGCAACCGCTGAACTTATAACCGTCACTGCCGACTTTGGTTTTTTTAGTGACTCCATTGAAATTAAAGTATCCGACGCAAAATTCGATCAGGTGGTGCAACTTGATGAGAACGTTCTCATTGTTGACATGTGCAGATCACAAACTGTCAGACCTATCGGCCGTTATGTAGATGAATACGGTATCGAAGAAATTCGCCCTGTCGATAACATCATCATTAATACCATAGAGTGGATTATTCTTGACCAGGCAGATAATAATCCATCACAACGAGCGCACATTGAAACATTAGATGACCATGCGACGTTACACACATTGGCAGAAGGAAATATTGTTATACAAGCAAAAGCATTTTCTCCATTGAGTAATAGTGACGTGACTTCAGCCGATTTCAATCAAGCAATAACCAATAACCTGAACAGTATTAAACTTTGCTATAGCAGCGCCTCAGACTTAAGCAACTGCGTTGTGACTAACGCCAGTGTCGAGAAGGACAAATCTATCTCTTTCATCTCCGTGGCTAATTACCAGGCATTAGACGGCTCTAATTTTTATGAAAATATTAGCGGCAACAGTAAATGGGGAGTAGATAATGTTTTAAACGCATCTATCGCTTTATCCACAGATCGCCAGCAGCTTAATATTACGGGTGAAATCGAGGAATCTAGTGCAACGATTTCGGTTGCCTGTGGCGATATTGAACAAGCGATTGATAGCATTGATATATCGCAAGGCGTGGTTCTTGATACCCCAGTAAGTTGTAGTACCGGCGCTAGCTGTGTAACGTCTTCCACAACAGTTCTTATCGACCAGCTCAGCGTCACAGCCTTGAAGGTCAGCGCAAATGATACCGATTTAACCAGTGCTGAAGTCTTAACACTGACCGTTCGCCCGGATGAAATTAGCCTGATTACAACGGCTGCTTTTTCAAACAACACTGAATCAATTATTACCAGCGATACTGGTCTGGTCTATAGCATTACTATTGGAAAAGATGTTGTTATTGAAGAAAAAGCCGGCTCTGTGGGTGTATACACGGTACTAGGCGCTGGCACAGCTGAAGTTAAACTTGATTTTCGCGGTGAGACATTCTACGCCTTAATTGAAATTCCCTGAAATAACGTATACATTTTTCGGAATGAGTGCTGCAATTTCATGATAATTAATCAGAGTTACCTTAAAATAGCCCTTATGAACACAGCACACAGCGAACACAACGTAGATCCCGCAGAAATCCAGAAATTCGAGGCACTAGCTAGCCGCTGGTGGGATAAGAGCGGTGAATTCAAAGCTCTGCACGAGATGAACCCGATTCGACTGAATTTTATCAATACAAACAGTCCCTTATCAGGAAAAAATGTACTGGATGTCGGTTGCGGTGGCGGTATTCTCACTGAAAGCATGGCACGAGCAGGTGCTACAGCAACTGGCATTGATATGGGTAAATCACCTCTTTCTATAGCGCGCTTACACGCCATGGAAGAAGAACTGGAAATTGAATATATTCAAACCACGGTTGAAGCCCATACCTCTGAACAAGCTGCCCGCTATGATGTGGTGACTTGTATGGAAATGCTGGAACACGTTCCTGATCCTGCCTCCATCATCAAAGCCTGTGCCCAGCTAGTTAAGCCTGGAGGCTCCCTGTATTTCTCCACCATTAACCGAAATGCCAAAGCTTATCTATTCGCCATACTCGGCGCAGAATACGTGATGAAAATGTTGCCCATGGGCACGCATGACTACAGCAAATTCATCCGCCCCTCAGAGTTAGATATTTGGGCCAGACAAGCTGGGCTGGAGCTATCAGGGATTGAAGGTATCAGCTTCAACCCGCTGACCAATATGTTCCGCAGCAGCCGTGATGTTGATATAAATTACATGGTTCATTATCAACGCCCTGCCGATTAAACCACACTATGATTAAGACCGTTCTTTTCGACCTCGACGGCACCCTTGTCGATACCGCGCCAGATATGGCTGCAGCACTCGATCAACTCTGCCGTGAAGAAGATCAACAATTACTACCCTTCTATAAAGTCCGGCCTGTGGTTTCAGATGGCAGTGTTGCATTAGTTAATCTCGCCTTCGGCAACGAACTCGAAGAAGAAAGACTGGAACACCTAAAAAGCCGCTACCTCGAAATCTATGCAGAAAAAGTCGCCGTGCATTCAAAACTATTTGAAGGCATGCAAAGTGTGCTTGATCATATCGAACGACAAGGTATGAACTGGGGCGTGGTCACTAACAAACCCGGCTGGCTAACATTACCGTTGATGGAAGCATTGGGTCTGGCACAGCATGCCGCCTGCATTGTCAGTGGCGACACCACCGAGAACCGCAAGCCTCATCCTGAACCTATGTACCATGCCTGTGAACTGGCTGGCAGCAAGGCAGAAGAATGTATGTATGTCGGTGATGCCCACCGCGACATCGCAGCTGGCAACAATGCCGGTATGAAAACACTGATAGCCCTGTTTGGCTACATTGGCGAAGATGAAGACACTAACGAGTGGAAGGCTAATCATTCCATCAGTAAACCAGAAGAAATTTTGCAACATCTTTAACATTACAGAACACCCCACCCAAATTCTTTTTTTTTGAGAAAGGAGTGGAGCGAATTCTGTATAATTCTCACAAATATTTACGGTTCAATTCTTTAGGTCAAACATGAAATTTATAGAAACACGCGGCAACGACGGTCAGCATCCTGAAAGTGTCAGCTTTTCCCAGGCCATTCTTTCACCCAT
>JBEQLM010000154.1:0-4394 GCA_040325975.1 Gammaproteobacteria bacterium
GTACAGATTCCATTACCCCGTTATCGTTATGAATGGTTGCCTGAAATTGTTCTTTTAGTTTGTCCATCACTTCTTTAACCAGAACCTCGGGTGCTGAGGCACCTGCTGTTACTCCGACCGCTTTAGCGGAATCAAACCAGTTTGTTCTAATGTCATTGGCATCATCGATTAGATAGGCTGGCACTCCCTGTTTTTCCGCAAGCTCTCTCAGCCTGTTCGAGTTTGAGCTATTGGTTGAACCAAGCACTAAAAAAACATCAACATGCGCTGATATTTCTCTTACCGCATCCTGTCTATTTTGTGTGGCGTAACATATATCATCTTTACGCGGTGGTCCCTGAATATCGGGGAAGCGGTTTGTTAAAGCATCAATGATTTGGCGGGTGTCATCCACAGATAATGTGGTTTGAGAAACATAAGCCAGCTTGTCAGGCTTGCTTATATTTAGTTTTTCGACATCCTCTATAGTTTCGACCAGGTAGATCTGACTATCAGATTTCGAACTGTATTGGCCCAAAGTCCCTTCAACTTCTGGATGTCCCGCATGTCCGATGAGAACAACGTTATTCCCTGTTTTAGCATGTCGAGCAACTTCAAGATGAACTTTTGTTACCAGTGGGCAGGTGGCATCGAAAATACGAAGTTGTCGGTTGTCGCCTTCGGTTCTGACAGCTTGTGAAACACCGTGTGCACTAAAAATGACAGTTGAGTCATCAGGTACTTCGTTTAGTTCTTCAACAAAAATGGCGCCCTTTTCAGCTAGATCGTTAACCACATAACGGTTGTGAACTACTTCGTGGCGCACATAAACAGGAGCGCCAAAAATATCCAGCGCACGCTCAACGATATCAATGGCGCGGTCGACACCGGCACAAAATCCACGGGGGTTGGCAAGATAAATATCCATGTTACTTACTCGGCAGGTAAAAAGGCATGTGCATTATTAACTTCTAAAATTTTCACAGAAAACACTAGTGGTAACCCCGCCAGTGGATGATTAAAATCTACTTCAACAGTATCGCTTTTAATGGCGAGAATGGTTCCAGGTAGGTCCTCGCCATCGGCAGTGCCAAAATTAAAGGTCAGGCCAATTTCTGGTTTTAAATCGTCAGTAAAATCTGACAAGGGCATATCATGTATGTTGTCTTCATCTCGAAAATCAAAACACTGCTCGGGTGTTAGTGTGAGCGTTTGATTGTCGCCAGCTTTGAGTCCAATTAAGGCAAGCATCATGCCATCGGGAAGATAGGAGTCGTACATATTTATTTCTAGTGGCTCATCATCAAAACTGCTTTCGATAATGCTGCCATCAGTCAAAGCAAGACTGTAGTGCAATAAAACAAGGCTGGTTTGTGTGATTTGTTCAGCCATTATTTTTTTTCCTCAAAATGTTCTTTGACCATGTCGACAAGCAACAGGGCGGCACCAAGACTGATGGCAGCATCTGCAACATTAAAAGCGGGCCAGAGACACTTTGAACCAGTCGCAAGTTGCCATAATGAAAAACCCGGCAGGCAGGCATCAGAGTGATAATAGTACTGGACAAAGTCGATGACATGTCCAAATAAAGCACGGTCAATTAAGTTGCCAATGGCGCCACCTAGAATCAAAGCTAATCCTGCGCAAAGAATTTTTTTATCCTTACTGGTTTGTTTAAGCCAGAAAAAAAGAAACAGACTAACAGCGGATGACAGTGCAATAAAAAACCAGCGTTGCCAACCACCGGCATCACTCAAAAAACTGAAAGCTGCACCTTCGTTATACATTAATGTCCAGTTTAAATTGGGCATTGCGGGTACAGCTTGATGGATAATTAAAGATTGTTCAGCCAACTGTTTTGTGATCTGATCGATCACAGCAACGACAACGGTTAACCATAGCCAATTCATAATCAGCTCCTAGGCAAAGCGACGGGTTTCACCGTCACCAGCTACATTGTCTACACAGCGGCCACAAAGCTCTGGATGTTCAATATGTTGGCCAACATCCTCACGATGATGCCAGCAACGAACACATTTAGTGTTTTCAGAAGCGCTAGTGGCAATCTTAATCTTTTCACCATTAGCTAAAGTGGCTTCAATGCAATCATTATTAGCGTTGGCTATAGAGCCTACTTTTGCTTCAGAGGTAATAAGTACAAAACGCAATTCATCTTCAAGCTGGCTGAGTTTGTTATAAAGCTCGCCATCACAATAAATAACAACATCAGCATCGAGGGATGAACCAATTTTATTTTCATTGCGCAGAGTTTCAAGTTGTTTGCTGACGGCGGATCGAGTTTCAATAATGTTCTGCCAGAAATCCATGTTCATTGACTCATCGGAATTCAATGAAAATAAATCCTGATACCAGCCTTCAAGAAAAATTGATTTTGAATGATCGCCGGGGATTTGTTTCCAGATGTCTTCGGCGGTGAAACTTAAGATCGGCGCCATCCAGCGAGACATGGCTTCGATAATATGATGCAGTGCAGTTTGTGCGGAACGACGCGCAACACTATTTTCCTGAGTAGTGTATTGACGGTCTTTAATGACATCAAGATAAAAGCCACCCAGGTCAATCGCGCAGAAGTTGTGCAGTTTCTGGTAAATTAAATGGAAGTTGTAGTCATTGTAGGCTGCAATAATTTCTTCCTGCAACGCCAATGTTTTTGCAACCGCCCAACGATCTAGTGGTAACATTTTTTCAGCATCGAGTTTATCTTGTGCCGGCTCGAATCCCGTAAGATTGGAAAGCAGAAAACGCGCGGTGTTACGAATACGGCGATAAGTATCAGCAGAGCGATTTAGAATTTCATCTGATACCGTCATCTCTGCGCTGTAGTCGCTACTGGCAACCCACAATCTAAGGATGTCTGCGCCCAGCGAGTTAACAATTTTTTGTGGCGGAACAACATTGCCCAATGACTTGGACATTTTGTGGCCTTTGGCATCAACCGTAAAACCGTGAGTCAAAACACTTTTATACGGAGCAACACCATTCATAGCGGTTGATGATAGCAGAGAAGACTGGAACCAGCCGCGATGCTGATCAGAACCTTCGAGATATAAATCAGCCGGGAAAGGCAGGCTTTCACGCTGACCAAGAACGCAGGCATGAGTGACGCCAGAATCAAACCACACGTCTAAAGTATCGGTAGTTTTCTCGTAGTGTTCAGCATCGTCACCAATGAACTCACTGGCTTCATGTTCAAACCAGGCATCAATGCTTTCTTTTTCAATACGCTGTGCAATGGTTTCAATCAAGGCTTGAGTATCTGGATGCAGATCACCGGTTTCTTTGTGCACAAACAGCGTGATGGGAACGCCCCAGGTGCGTTGTCTTGAAATGCACCAGTCGGGGCGGCTCTTGATCATGGTTTCGATGCGTGCCTGTCCCCAGTCAGGAATCCACTGAGTTTTTTCAACTTCTTTGAGAGCCTGGTCGCGCAGACCCTTTTGTTCCATGCTGATAAACCACTGTGGTGTCGCACGGAAAATGATCGGTGTTTTATGACGCCAGCAACAGGGGTAACTGTGTTTCAGTTTTTCGTGCTTGAGTAATACGCTGTTTTCTTCCAGCGTTTCAAGAATAACGGTGTTGGCTTTATGTACGTGAACACCGGCAAACAATTCCGTGTCGGGTAGAAAAACACCATTGCCACCGACCGGGTTATACACTTCTAAACCATAACGATTGCCAACAATGTAATCGTCCTGCCCATGACCGGGAGCAGTATGTACCGCGCCAGTACCGGTGTCGGCGGTGACATGATCACCGAGAATGATGGGAACCTGTTTATCATAGAAAGGGTGCTGTAATAATAAATTTTCCAGCTTCTGACCGAGGCAAGAACCCAATACTGTGTGTTCTTCAAAACCGTAACGTTGCAACGCACTTTCTGCCAAAGTTTCTTCGAGCAGAAGTCGAGCGGGACCATTCGCTGTTGTCACCTGAATCAATTGATAATTGAAATCCGGATGTAAACAAACTGCCTGATTAGCGGGCAGTGTCCATGGAGTTGTTGTCCAGATGATGGCAGAAACTGAACCTTCACCCTTATTTTCACAACCACAGGCTTCAAGAATAGCCTGTTCATCAACCGCTTTAAACATAACATCAATCGCAGGCGATTCTTTGTCCTGATATTCAACCTCTGCTTCAGCCAGTGCTGAGCCACAATCCAGGCACCAGTGTACTGGCTTGCTGCCTTTATGCAGGTGGCCTTTTTCTACAATCTTGCCGAGTGAGCGAACGATGTCGGCTTCAAATTTATAATCCATGGTGAGATAGGGTTTGTCCCAGTCACCGAGTACGCCGAGGCGAATAAAATCTTTGCGTTGACCATCAACCTGTTTGGCTGCGTATTCACGACATTTCTGACGAAATGTTTTTGCATCAACTTTAACGCCAGC
>JBEQLM010000155.1:0-4391 GCA_040325975.1 Gammaproteobacteria bacterium
ATATTTGGCTAATTGAATAATTATTTACGCGGGTCGCAGCAAGATCACACCTTTTGCATAAATGTTATTGGATAGAGTATAGCTATTAAATGTAATTTCGCTGCTAAAAAATAAAGGATATTATTTGAGTGATAAAGATGGCAGGACTTGCCAGATATCGTCAACAAAACTCTGCATTGGTTGAAAGCGTGCTTTGTACTTCATTTTTTGACAATCATTGATCCAGTAGCCCATGTATAAATGTTCAAGTTGCATCAGCTGGGTTTGATGAATTTGCTGCAAAATGCAAAAGTTACCCAGACCTCGTTTTGATTCGTCTGGATCAAAATAGGTGTAAACCGCAGATAGTCCTGAAGGTGTGATATCGGTGACCGCAACTGCGAGCAAGCGCTCATCCTTACGTACTTCAAGAAAATGGGTATTGCTCCACTCACTGTATAAAAATTGCTCGAAGTCATCTGGGCATGGGTTAGACATTTCACCATCGGCATGTCTGGCATTGAGGTAGTCTCGATATAGCTCAAAATATTCATCACTGTAATGTGCTTTGACCATGTTCAGGCTTAAATCATGATTGCTTTTCAGGCAACGTTGCTGGTTTCTTCGGGGTGAAAACTGAGACACTGGAATTCGACAAGGTCGGCATTCTTCGCAGTCTGTGCAGTGTGGTCGATAGATGAAATCACCGCTACGGCGATAGCCCAGTTTGATGAGATAACTGTAGATGGACATATCCATGGGCAGATTCGGGTCAGGTACAATATTGCTGGCCATGCGATCTGGTAAATAGCTGCATTCGTGTTCAGCTGTGAGATAAAGCTGGATATGTTCTGAACTCATCACATAAGCATAGCATTTATCACCTAAATTCAATGCCTTGTGGCTATAAAAATGGATGGAAGTGGTATAATTAGCGGCTTTTATTTATCCGATATTGTCCTATGAACAGAGATCAGCGCATCGCCTCACTCAAAGAAAGGTTGAAAACTCAAATTTTGTTATTGGATGGTGCCACCGGCACCATGATTCAGCGGCACAAACTGGGCGAGGCGGAATATCGTGGCGAGCGTTTTGCTGACTGGCCGTCTGATCTTAAGGGCAATAACGATCTGCTGGTGCTGACTCAGCCCGAGATTATTAAAGGCATTCATCAGGCTTATCTTGAAGCCGGTGCAGATATCATCGAAACTAATACTTTTGGTGCCAATGCCACCACGCTAAAAGTTTATGGTATGGAAGCGCTGAATTACGAGATGAATGTTGCTGGTGCCAGACTGGCACGTGAAGCAGCTGATGTGATTGCGACCGATGATAAGCCTCGTTATGTCGCGGGTGTGCTTGGTCCGACCGACAAGACAGCAACCATTTCTCCCGAGGTGAATGACCCGGCGGCGCGTAATATTACGTTTGAGAAGCTGGTGGTCGATTATTCCGAAGCCACGCGTGGTTTGATCGAAGGTGGCGCGGACATCATTCTGATCGAAACTATTTTTGATACCTTGAATGCCAAGGCGGCGATTTATGCCGTGAAGCAGGTGTTCGATGAAGATGCTATCGAATTGCCGATTATGATCTCCGGCACGATCACCGATCAGTCTGGACGAACACTCAGCGGTCAGTTGACCGAAGCTTTTTATAATTCGCTCAGCCACGCTGAACCGATATCGATTGGCCTGAACTGTGCGCTTGGTGCAGAAGAACTACGTCAGTATATCGACGAGCTATCGCGTGTTGCCAACTGCTACGTTAGTGCTCACCCTAACGCAGGTCTGCCGAATCCGCTGGCGGAAACCGGTTACGACGATACACCAGAGAATATGGCGGGTCAGATCAAAGGCTGGGCTGAAAGCGGCTTCCTCAATATCATCGGCGGTTGTTGTGGCACCTCACCCGATTTCATTCGGGCTATTGGCGAAACGGTGAAGGATATCGCTCCGCGTAAAATTCCAGAAATTCCAGTTGAGTGTCGTCTCTCAGGTTTAGAGGCCTGCAATATTGGCGCAGATTCACTGTTCGTCAACGTTGGTGAGCGCAACAACGTCACCGGTTCGGCGATGTTCAAACGCCTGATTTTGGAAGAGAAATTCGAAGAAGCATTAGCTGTCGCCTTGCAGCAGGTTGAAAACGGTGCACAGATCATCGACATCAACATGGATGAGGGCATGCTCGATTCTAAAGCAGCGATGGTCAAATTCCTCAACCTGATTGCCTCGGAACCCGACATTTCACGGGTACCGGTGATGATCGATTCTTCGAAATGGGACATCATCGAAGCCGGTCTGCAATGCGTGCAGGGTAAGGCGATAGTGAATTCAATTTCGATGAAAGAGGGCGAAGAAAAATTCATCGAGCAGGCGAAAAAAGTTCGACGTTATGGTGCCGCTGTCATCGTAATGGCCTTTGATGAAGTTGGTCAGGCGGATACTTACGATCGCAAGGTCGATATCTGTACACGTTCTTACAAAGTGCTCACCGAAGTGGTGGGTTTTCCGCCGGAAGATATTATTTTCGATCCGAATATTTTTGCAGTCGCTACCGGCATCGAAGAACACAATAATTACGCGGTCGATTTTATCGAGGCGACCCGCACCATCAAACAGACTCTGCCACACGCGATGGTTTCCGGTGGTGTTTCCAACGTGTCGTTCTCTTTCCGCGGCAACAACATGGTGCGCGAAGCGATTCATTCGGTGTTCCTGTATCACGCGATTAAAGCGGGTATGGACATGGGTATTGTGAATGCTGGTCAGCTGGCGATTTATGATGACCTGCCCGAAGAACTGCGTAACGCGGTTGAAGATGTCATTCAGAATAAAGACCCGGAAGCTACCGAACGTCTACTGGAAATTGCGCCCAACTATGTCGGTGACGGCGTCGCAGTCGCCAGTAAGAAAGATACGGCCTGGCGCGAATTACCCGTCAACGAGCGACTCTCGCACGCGCTGGTAAAAGGCATTACTGAATTTATTATCGAAGATACCGAAGAGTCGCGCCAGCAGGCAGAAGCCCCTATTCACGTTATTGAGGGTCCGTTGATGGACGGCATGAACGTGGTCGGTGATCTGTTTGGTGAGGGCAAAATGTTTTTGCCGCAGGTGGTGAAATCAGCGCGTGTTATGAAGCAAGCGGTAGCTTATTTATTACCTTATATCGAAGCTGCAAAAGGCGGTGATATCAGCAGCAACGGCAAGATTTTGATGGCCACGGTGAAAGGCGATGTGCACGATATCGGCAAAAATATCGTCGGCGTGGTGTTGCAGTGCAATAATTATGAAGTTATTGATATCGGCGTTATGGTGCCGGCTGATACCATCCTCGCCAAAGCAAAAGAACATAATGCCGATGTCATCGGTCTATCCGGTTTGATTACTCCCTCACTGGATGAAATGGTGCATATGGCATCAGAAATGGAACGTCTGGGTATGAATATGCCAATGATGATTGGTGGTGCGACGACTTCAAAAATTCATACCGCAGTCAAGATCGATCCCAAATATTCTAACGCCATCGTTTATGTGCCGGATGCCTCGCGTGCCGTTGGTGTGGTTGGTGAACTGCTAAGTGAAGAACGTGGTGTCGATTATGTTCGGGGCATCAAAGATGAATACGAGGCCATGCGCGTTAAACGCAGCCAACGCCAGACCAATAAAAAGTTTTCAACTCTGCAGCAAGCTAGAGATAACTCATTCAAATTTGACTGGAGTACTTATACGCCACCAAAGCCAAGCTTTCTGGGTATAAAAACATTTGAAGATTATTCACTGCAAGAGCTGGTTGAATACATCGACTGGACACCGTTCTTCCGCACCTGGGAACTGTCGGGCAAATACCCGACCATTCTTGAAGATAAAGTAGTGGGTGAAGAGGCGAGCAAATTATTCGAAGATGCCAAAGCTATGCTCAAACAGATTATCGATGAGGGCTGGTTACAGGCCCGTGCGGTGATTGGTTTCTTCCCGGCGAATAGTGATGGTGATGATATCGAGCTGTACGATGATGACGAACGCGGCGAGGTGCAAACTGTATTGCATCATTTGCGTCAGCAGTTATCCAAGACGCCAGAGAATCCAAACGGTTGCCTGTCTGATTATATTGCGCCTAAGGATAGCGGTCAGAATGACTACATCGGTGCTTTCGCGGTAACAACGGGCATTGGTATCGATGAACACGTCGCCCGGTTCGAGCAGCAGCACGATGATTACAATAGTATCTTGTTGAAAGCGCTGGCGGATCGTCTGGCAGAAGCCTTTGCCGAGCGCATGCATGAACGTGTTCGTAAGGAGTTTTGGGGTTATGCCAGTGATGAATCTCTCAGTAATACCGATTTGATTGCTGAAGGTTATCAGGGGATTCGCCCCGCACCGGGTTATCCTGCCTGTCCGGATCACACC
>JBEQLM010000156.1:0-4391 GCA_040325975.1 Gammaproteobacteria bacterium
AAATTATCAGAGAAAGAACAGGAAGAGAAAAAAGAAAAAATTAATGCCATGGAGAAGGATGTTAGTTCAACCATACGAAAATTGCCGATCTGGGCACGTGAGGCAAGAAATAAAATAAAAGTTCTTAATCGTGAGATTTCACAATTAACCGTCGAACAGTTTATCGATGAATTACGCATTAGCTATGGCAGTTTACCTGATGCACTCTCCTATATCGATGCTGTTAAGAACGGAATCATAGAAGATGTCGATGCGTTCAGACATCAGGACAGCGATGATTTCGCCGTGGCCAGTCTTGTCATGACCGGCATCAAAAAAGCAAAACCATCGTTCTCGCGTTTCCAGGTTAATGTGTTAGTTGATAACAGTGATACAGATGGTGCACCCGTCATATACGAAGATAATCCAACCTATAACAATCTAATGGGACGTATAGAACATCTCGCCCAATTTGGCACCCTGTTAACAGATTTCACCTTAATCAAGTCCGGTGATTTGCATCGGGCCAATGGCGGATTTCTTATCTTTGATGCGCGACGCGTACTGACCTCGCCGTTTGCATGGGAGGGTCTGAAACGATCCCTACGCGCCCATGACGTGCGCATAGAGTCGCTGGAAAAAATGCTAAGCATCTCCAGTACCATATCGTTAGAGCCAGAGCCAATCCCTATAGATGTTAAAGTCATTCTCACCGGCGACCGCTGGTTATATTATCTGCTTAAAAAATACGACCCTGAATTTAATCAATTATTCAAAGTAGCCGCTGATTTTTCAGAGGACATAGATCGAAATACTGACAATACATTGCTGTTTTCACAAATGATCGCCGAATTACAGCGTGAAAATAAATTTAAACCTTTTGATCAGGGCGCAGTTGCACTGGTCATTGAGAACTCGGCCAGGGAAGCCCAGGATGCAGAAAAATTATCACTGCATAAAGGTGATTTGATTGATGTACTGAGAGAGGCCGATTACTGGTCCGGTGAATCCGGGCGTCAGGTTGTTAGCCGGCAAGATGTTCAGCATGCACTTGATACCCGAATCCGGCGTCTTGATCAAATTCGTGAACGTGTTCATGAGCAGGTTTTGCGAGGCAACTATCTGCTCGAAACTGAGGGCGCTAAAGTTGCACAGGTCAATGGCCTGTCTGTCATCCAGTTAGGTGATTACGCCTTTGGCCGACCCTCAAGAATCACCGCCACGGCAAGGTTAGGCGCAGGCAAGGTCATTGATATAGAGAGAGAATCTGATCTGGGTGGTTCCATACATTCAAAAGGTGTTTTGATCCTGTCATCGTATCTCGCCAATCATTATGTCCAGGATCAGCCGCTGTCACTTTCCGCCAGCCTGGTGTTCGAACAATCCTATGGCATGGTCGAAGGCGATAGCGCATCAGTGGCCGAATTATGCGCATTGCTGTCTGCATTATCGAAATTACCCATTGACCAGTCATTGGCCGTCACCGGTTCGGTTAATCAGCTTGGCCAGGTGCAGGCGATTGGCGGTGTTAACGAAAAAATAGAAGGTTTTTTTGATATTTGTAAAGCCAGAAAACTGACCGGTAGCCAGGCTGTGATCATACCTGTTTCGAATGTTAAGCATCTAATGCTTCGAAAAGATGTAGTTGAAGCTGTAGAGAGCAAGCAATTTAATGTTTACGCTGTTGAGAGAGTTGATCAAGTAATGGAGTTACTGACCGGGAAATCTGCTGGCGAATCTGATGACAAAGGAATTTTTCCTGCTGACTCGATCAATGGCAGAGTACAAAAACAACTGATTGAGATGAATCGTAAACGACAGAAATTCTCTAAACAATCTAAATCTGATGACGATGATGACGATGATGACCAACGAGATTAAAAAAAACACAGATCGGATGCTGGTCAGTCTGAGCTTTGACGGGGACGGTTCTTCATTTATTGAATCACTGGTTAAGCTGGCCTCGATACTCAACGCGGAACTGTGCGGACTTTTTACTGAAGATTCAGAATTACAACAAATTGCCAATCTGCCATTCAGTCGTGAAATCACCTTTCCTACCGCCCATACGCGGGAATTGAATAGTGAGCAGATAACTCGGCATCTAAAACAACATGCTGAAACATTGCGCAAAATTATGCAGGAGTTTTCGCAGTTAGCCAATGTTGCATGTTCTTTCAGAACCGCAAAAGGCTCCAGAATAGAGACCGCATTAAGTGAGTCCTATGATTTTCAGATCGTTGTTCTTCTACCGGAAAAATATTCCTCACTTAAACCCGGACAACATGCCAGATTAGATGAGCTAATTAACCCGGCCGTTATGCTCTACGATGGATCAAAACAGGCACAAAAGTCAGCCTATATTGTTAAATTACTGGCTGGCAAAGGCGATTTACATGAGCTCAAAGTATTAACCTTAAGTCATGATTGTGAAGCGCTGATCAAAGAACAGTTATCTATTGATAAAATCAAAATAGATTGTCAGCACATCGATTCATACAATATTTCAAACATCGTTTCACTGTTAAGAACACAGAAAACAGGGTTAGTGATTCTGCCCTTGGAAGATGAGTTGATTAACCAGAGCAGGGAGATAAGAGAAATGCTTAATGCACTGAAATGTCCTTTGTTACTGATTCGATGATAGAAATAGGATTTATTTTTTTATATTCTGCTCCGGTCATTGCGACACTCATTCCCTGTTGATGTGAATCAAATTTAATAGTTTTACTGGCGATATTGTAGTGATTATCTGTCCAGCCTGGTGTTATATTTGTAGACGTAATACCGTAACTAATTGGATCCGATCTTGAGTTATCAGGAGATATATTATGGCGATAATAGGCATAGATTTAGGCACTTCAAACTCTGCTGCAGCGGTATTACGTGGTGGCCGTCCTGTCATCATCCCCAGCGCCGAAGGTATCAGCATGGGCGGCAAAGCCTTTCCGAGTTATGTGGCGATCACCAAGGATGGTCAGACATTGACCGGTGAAGCCGCGCGTCGGCAGGCATCGGCAAATCCGGAAGGGACCGCTTCGGGCTTCAAACGAAAAATGGGGCGACGTGAAAAAATCACCTTACGTGGCAAAGATTTCACCCCGGAACAACTCTCCGCTTTTTTACTACAAAAAATCAAACGCGATGCCGAAGACTATCTCGGTGAAAAAGTCGAAAAAGCGGTGGTGACTGTGCCCGCCTATTTTGATGACAACCAGCGTAGCGCCACCAAGGATGCCTGCCGTATCGCCGGTATCGAAGTTGAGAGACTGGTTAATGAACCCACAGCCGCTTCACTGGCCTATGGCCTGGATCGGATTGGAGAAGAACTGCAAATTGCCGTGATTGATTTTGGTGGCGGCACACTGGATGTCACCATTATGGAATTTGGTAAGGGTGTATTTGAAGTTAAAGCCACCAGTGGCGATACTCAACTGGGTGGCACCGACATGGATCAGAAGCTGCTTGATTACCTGGCAGGGCGTTTCCGCAACGAATCAGGCACTGATATTAAAAATGATGCAAAAGCCATGGCCAGGCTCAGGGAAGCCGCCGAAGTCGCAAAAATCGAGCTTTCCACCAGCACTACAACCCACATTAGCCTGCCCTATCTATCAGCAGCGGGCGGCGAGCCGCAACATCTGGAAATGGATCTAAATCGAACCGAACTCGAACGCCAGGTTAGAGAAGTCATCGAACGCTGCCGTGGCCCCATTGAACAGGCATTGAGTGATGCAGGCGCCAACCCCACTAACATCGATCGCATCGTATTTGTAGGTGGCCCAACTCGCATGCCTGCAGTACGTCAGTTCTTCGAAGACCTGTTTGGGCGCAAGGCAGAAATGGGCGTTGACCCCATGGAGTGCGTCGCCTGTGGCGCAGCCATTCAGGCCGGTGTGCTCAGCGGCGAAGTCGGTGATATCGTTCTGGTTGATGTCACACCATTAACTCTGGGCGTGGAAACGCTGGGCGGTGTTGCAACTTCACTGATTTCTCGCAATGCACCTATTCCGGTTAAACATACCGAAACTTTTACCACAGCCGCAGATATGCAAACCGCTGTCACCATCCATGTGTTTCAGGGTGAACGCCCCATGTCGAGCGACAACACCAGTCTGGGTGAATTCAATCTGGAAGGTCTGGTTCCTGCGCCCCGGGGTATCCCAAAAGTTGATGTCACCTTTGATATTGATGCCAACGGTATACTCAGTGTCACGGCAAAAGATCAGGCAACGGGTAAATCACAATCCATTACCATCAGCGGTTCAACGCGTCTGCCAGAAGACGAGAAGGAACGCATGATAAAGGATGCGGAACAATACGCGGAAGCCGACAAACAGCGTCGCGAAGAAGCCGACAAATTAAATGAAGCTGATGCGGTTTGTTATCAGGCTGAAAAATTACTAGCCGAT
>JBEQLM010000157.1:0-4387 GCA_040325975.1 Gammaproteobacteria bacterium
CTATCAAGCTCAGCTTCGACATTCAGCAGAATAACTGCAGACGGAGATTGCTTATTAATTTCAGCTGCGTGATAACCCTGAACAACATTTTCATTTTCACCCGCAGCAGCACGATGCGGCACCGCACCAGCCAACCAGGCACCGGCACTATTTGCACCTTCGCTCAGATAACCCAACACACTGCCAGTTTCTGCTGCAATCGCTTCGGCTAAAGCACGTAGTACAGAATAATCAGGATGCATGCTGGCAAGATTACCTAACAATACTGTCGCATTATCAGCAGACTTCAATTGACTAACAATCGCCTTGTGCGCAACAGTCGGTTTCAAGCCAGTTAAAACTTTCTTTAAATGTGGTGCCATAGCATGTTTTGATGCTTTATAAGATGCAGCAGCAACCAAAGCCAGTTCATTGACCAGATGTTGTTGCGCAACCGAAATATTATTGGCTACCGGGAAGTTAAATTCATATGCACGTGGATTAACAAAACTAATTTGTGCGTTATTATTTACCACGGCCTTTCTCAAACGATGAGAAATCATCGGTTGTTCTTTACGAACATTGGAACCGATTAATAATGCCGCGTTCAGGTTTTCTAAATCTTCAATATTCTGACCCAGCCATGGCATTACCGGTGCTGAATCCTGATCGTTAAAATCACTTTGACGCAAACGATGATCGATATTACCGCTGCCCATGGAACGCATCAGTTTCTGCGCCAGATACAATTCTTCAAGCGTTGAGCTGGGTGAGACTAAAGCGGCTATTTTATCTGCGCCACCTTTTTTATCTTCAAGCATAGCTTTAATCTTGTCACTGGCCACACCCATGGCGGTATCCCAGTCAGTTTCTTTCCATTCGCCATTGTGCTTAACCATTGGCGCGGTCAGACGGTCTTTACTATGAATACCTTCATAACTGAAACGGTCACGGTCTGAAATCCAGACTTCGTTAATGGCTTCATTATCACGAGGCACAACACGAACCACATCGTTACGTGAAGTGTGTACAAATACATTTGAGCCAACACAGTCATGCGGCGCTACCGAAGCATGCTGAATCATTTCCCAGGCACGTGCTGTAAAACGTGAAGGCTTGGCCGTTAATGCACCCACGGGACACAAATCAATCACGTTACCGGATAATTCTGAAGTCACAGCACTATTCATGAAGGTCGCAATACAGGCGCGATCTCCGCGGCTGGTCATACCCATTTCACGGACACCGGCAATTTCTTCACCGAAACGTACACAACGTGTGCAGTGGATACAACGAGTTAACTCAGTCGAAATCAATGGACCGATACTTTTATCAAAAACAACACGTTTAGTTTCTGAGTATTGCGAAACATCCTGCCCATAGGCCATAGCCACATCCTGTAATTCACACTCACCACCCTGATCACAAATCGGACAATCTAATGGGTGATTAATCAGCAGGAATTCCATAACAGATTTCTGTGCAGCTTTGGCAGCAGCCGAACGAGTATGTACGACCATGCCTTCCATAATCGGAGTGGCACAGGCAGGCAAAGGCTTCGGTGCTTTCTCAACCTCAACCAGGCACATACGGCAGTTAGCCGCCACAGATAATTTTTCGTGATAACAAAAACGCGGTACACGAATATTTTCTTTATCAGTAACATTGATCAGCATGGCACCTTTAGGCGCTTTCAGCTCCTGACCATCGACTGTAATTGTAACCAGTTCTTCTGTCATCTCGCTGCCTTCACCATGCTTTTTTTATGTTCGACATAGTATTCAAATTCTTCTCGGAAGTGTTTCAGGAAACTACGCACCGGCATCGCCGCTGCATCACCTAAAGCACAAATTGTTCGACCTTCGATCTTGCTGGCAACATCATCCAGCTTGGCAATATCCTCGTGCGTTCCCTTGCCTTCAACAATGCGCGTTAGCATGCGATACAACCAGCCAGTGCCTTCACGACAAGGTGTGCATTGACCGCAGGATTCTGAAAAGTAAAAACGCGAAATACGTTGCAGCGTTTTAACCATGTCCGTGGTTTCATCCATAACGATAACTGCACCGGAACCCAACATAGAACCCGCTTCAACCACTGAATCATAGTCCATGTTGGCACCCATCATAATATTACCGGGAACAACCGGCACTGATGAACCACCAGGAATCACTGCCTTTAATTTTTTACCATCCAGAACGCCACCGGCCAGATCCAGCAAATCTTTGAATGAGGAACCCATAGGAATTTCAAAGTTACCCGGATTATTAACATGACCGGAAACTGAAAATAATTTAACACCACCGTTATTGGGAATACCCAAATCAGCAAACCACTTGCCACCGTTACGAATAATCGACGGCACCGATGACAATGTTTCGGTATTGTTAATCGTAGTCGGCTTTCCGTACAAACCAAAGTTAGCAGGAAATGGCGGTTTAAATCTTGGCAGACCGCGCTCACCTTCCAGCGAATTCAATAAAGCGGTTTCTTCACCACAAATATAAGCACCCGCACCTAGTGAGGCATGAAGATTAATAGTGACATCAGTACCTAAAATATTCTCACCCAACAAACCGTTTTTATAGGCTTCATCCAGTGCCATCTGGAAATGCTGCGCTGGCTCATCCATAAATTCGCCGCGCATATAGTTGTAACCGGCATCAGCACCCATGGCATAACAGGCAATCGCCATACCTTCAACTAAAGCATGTGGATTAAAACGTAAAATATCTCTATCTTTACAGGTACCCGGCTCACTTTCGTCAGAGTTACAAACCAGATATTTTTGTACTGGCGCAGTCCGCGGCATAAAGCTCCATTTCAAACCAGTTGGAAAACCAGCGCCACCACGACCACGAAGACCGGATGCTTTAACTTCTTCAATCACATCTTCAGGTGAAATTTTTTCTTCAAGAATTTTACGCCATGCCTTATAACCATCCACTTTTAAATAGTTTTCATAAGACCATGGCTGATCTTCAAACTGAAGCGTTGCGTAGCAAACTTGTACTTTTGTGAGGTTCGTCATTATTCCAGCCCATCCAGAATCTCATCAACTTTCTCAGCAGTGAGTTTTTCATGATAAACATGATTAACCTGCATCATCGGACCACCAGCACAGGCAGCCAGACACTCTTCTTCCATCTTGAGATAAATACGGCCATCTTCTGTACTCTCACCCAGCTTGATGCCCAGTTTTTTCTCAACATGATCAACAATGGTTTGTGACCCCATCAGCATGCAACAAACATTGGTACATATGGCAACATTGTGTCGCGCTACCGGTTTCAATTCATACATCGAATAAAAACTGGCAACTTCATAAACTTCGATCTTCGCCAGATCAAGATATAAAGCTACTGCACTCATCAGTTCCTCAGTGAGGAACCCCTTGTTCTCGTGCTGAACAACATTGAGCGCACCCAACAATGCCGATTTCTGTTTACCTTGAGGAAACTTGGCGATTAGCGCATCAATTTCTTTGCAACTATGTTTTGATAATTGTGTATCTACGGTACTCATAAGCTCAACGATCCACGTCCCCAAATACAATATCCTGAGTACCAATGACGGCAACCACGTCTGCCAGCATATGACCTCGTGTCATTTCATCCATGGCCGAAATATGCACAAAACTTGGCGCCCGAATCTTCATCCGATAAGGTTTGTTGGCACCATCGGAAGTCAGATAAATACCAAACTCACCCTTGGGGTGTTCAGTCCCTACATAGACCTCGCCCTCAGGTAGACAAAAACCTTCGGTAAATAATTTAAAGTGATGAATCAGTGATTCCATATCCGCTTTCATGTCTTCGCGACTCGGTGGTGTAACCTTGTGATCCTGTAACATGACTGGACCATCATTTTCGCGCAACCATTTAATACACTGCTTGATGATACGATTGGATTGACGGAATTCCTCTATACGTATCAGGTAACGATCGTAACAATCACCATTGGTACCTACAGGAATATCAAAATCCATGCGATCATAAACTTCGTAAGGCTGTTTCTTGCGCAAGTCCCACTCAATACCCGAGCCACGCAACATCGGACCAGTGAAACCCAGTGCCATAGCACGCTCTGGCGTTACGATTCCAATATCAACAGTACGCTGTTTCCAGATACGGTTATCGGTGAGCAGGGTTTCATATTCATCAACGTATTTAGGGAAACGCTCGGTAAAATCTTCGAGGAAATCGAGCAAAGAACCCTGACGATTTTCATTGAGCTTGCTAACTTCACGTTTATTATGCCACTTTGATGTTTCGTACTGCGGCATGGTGTCAGGCAGATCACGCGCTACGCCACCAGGACGGAAATAGGTCGCATGTAAACGCGCACCAGAAACCGCCTCGTAGGCATCCATCAAATCTTCACGTTCACGGAAAGCGTAAAGGAACAT
>JBEQLM010000158.1:0-4356 GCA_040325975.1 Gammaproteobacteria bacterium
ACAAAATCAAGCTTTATCAGCAATTCTCTTCTTATATAAGAAAGTACTTAATTTAAAGCTTGAATGGATGGATGATGTCGATCGAGCAAAGCGATCACGTAAGTTACCTGTGGCTCTAACAAAATCTGAAGTAAAAAAAGTGCTGAGTAATATGACTGGAATTAATTCGTTGGCAGCACGTTTATTATGCGGTAAAGGTGTGCGTATTATGGAATGTTTACGTTTGAGGGTTAAGGATGTCGATTTTGGTATGGGTCAAAAAAGTGGTCAAGTCTTGTTTCTTGCTTTATAAATTTGTCGAGATGACAAACTTTAAAAAAAAGAAAATCCCTTATCGATTCCAGCGCGCTGGATCACTAATTTCCTTCATTTTATTTTCAATCCATTGTTCCGATTCACTATTCACTTGATCAGCCGTTTTCCCTTCAGGATTAATCACCGGCCCAATAGAAACCTTGATGCAACCTGGCCATTTAATAAAACTGTGTCTCGGCCAAAATTCACCCGCGTTATGTGCGATGGGTACTACTGGAAAACCCGCTTCAACCGCTAGTCTTGCACCACCTGCTTTATATCTTTTTTGCTGGCCTGGTTTTGCGCGTGTTCCTTCTGGAAAAACTACAACCCAGTAACCATGTTTGAGCATTTCTCTGCCTTGCTCAACCATCTGGACAATGGCCTTTTTGCCAGATGAGCGATCAATTGCGATTGGTTCCATCAATGCCAGACCCCAACCAAAAAATGGGATTTTTAATAATTCTTTTTTCAATACCCAGCGTACTGGTGGCAAATCAATTTGCAGCATCAGGGTTTCCCATGTTGATTGATGCTTACACAAAACCACAGCACCACCTTGCGGGATATTTTCCAGGCCTCCTATTTCGTAGCTTAGTTTGCAAACTCTTTCGATCAGCCATAAACCGAAGCGTGCGAAGTTTTGCGCAAAGCGAAAGCGTTTGTCGACGTGTAAGGGGAAAGTAAAAACGGTGAGTCCGCCCAGAATAATTGCGGCAAAAAACATACTTAGCCAATAGATAGCTGAGCGCAAATAAAGCACTGGTTTTGAGGGGATCTTAACTTCGGGCATCATTATTTAGGCAATACTTAAAATACTGTCAACCGCAGCCATCAGGTTATTATGAACAGGCACATGCGAAAAATTATTTTCATCTAAAATCAGTTCTGTTTTTTTGCCTTTGCCGGTTCTAACTAAAATTGGTTTTACACCTGCCGCTGTTGCCGCTTTCATGTCACTAATGGTGTCACCGATGAAAAATACTTTTTTCATATTTGCATGAAAGCGCTCGCCGATATCATGCAACATGCCGGGCATTGGCTTACGACAATCACAACCATCTTTGGGGCCGTGCGGACAATAAACTACCGCATCAATTTGCCCGCCATGTTTTGACAATAAGTCTTCCATCTTTCGATGCATCGCCGACAGGGTTTTTAGATCAAAATAACCGCGCGATAAACCGGACTGGTTCGTTGCTACTGCCACGGTGTAACCGGCATGGTTTAATTTAGCGATGGCTTCAAGACTTTCGGGGATGGGCAGCCATTCGTCCGGGCTTTTTATATAAGCATCCGAATCCTGGTTAATGACACCATCTCTATCGAGAATAATCAGTTTCATCGTCATTAGCTTTTCTGATGCAAGCGAGACAAATCTGCCGCGCGCATAAATAGCGCACTCATTTGAGCCAGCAGAGCGATACGGTTATTTTTGATTGCTTCATCATCGGCCATCACCATCACTGAATCAAAGAAGGTATCGACTGGTTGACGCAAGGACGACAGGCGACGTAATGCCTGTTCATAATCACCCGCATCAAACAGGGCTTCAACATCGGCTTTAAGCGATGACAGTTCATTGAACAGATTCTTCTCCGCTTCTTCTTCAAACAGGCTTTCGTTGACCTTAGCCGCCACTTCAGTTTTTGATTTTTTCAGAATATTACCAACGCGTTTATTCGCCGCTGCCAGACTTTCTGCTTCCGGCAAGGCACGGAATGCACTCACCGCTTTGATGCGTTTATCAAAATCTAATGGCCGCGATGGGCGTAAGGCTGATACTGCATCAAAAACATCAACCAGCACATCACGATCAAGGTAGTAAGCACGTAGACGCTCGAGCATGAAATCAAGGACTTCAGCTTTGGCTTTTTCTGCATCAACTTTACCTGATAACAGTTTTGCAGCTTCATTGATCAATACTTCTAAATCTAAATCCAGCTGACATTCGATCAATATACGCAGCACACCAATGGCCGCGCGACGTAAGGCATAAGGGTCTTTTACGCCCGTCGGTTTTTCACCAATGGCAAAAATACCCACTAAGGTATCAATTCTATCGCTGAGCGCCACCACCTGACCCGCTGCTGTTGTTGGCAGACTATCACTCGCATGACGCGGTAAATATTGTTCTTCGATGGCCGTTGCAATAGCGACATCTTCACCCGAGGCAATCGCGTAGTAGCGACCCATGACACCTTGCAATGACGGGAACTCACCGACCATGTCACTCATCAAATCGCATTTACTCAGCAATGCTGCACGGCTGGCTTGCTTAACATCTGCGCCCATTTGTCCGGCGATAATTTCTGATAGTTTTTCAATACGCTGACACTTCTCACCTGTAGTACCGAGTTTTTTCTGGAACACCACCTGGTCCAGGCGCAGAAGAAACGCATCTAAAGGTTGTTTTTTATCCTGTTTCCAGAAGAAAGCCGCATCAGCAAAACGCGGGCGAATCACACGCTCGTTACCGGCTTTGACTTTTTCCGGTGTTTTGCTGTCGATGTTGCTGATGGTAATAAAGTGCGGCTTGATGTTGCCACCACTATCCAGTACGGCAAAATATTTTTGATTATCCTGCATGGTTTTGATCAGCGCTTCTGACGGCACGTCCAGAAACTCTTCATCAAAATCACCAACCACTGCCACCGGCCATTCAACTAAACAGGCAACTTCCTGCAATAAGTCCTCATCAACCACAACCTGACCACCAAGTTCAGAGGCTATTTTTTCAACTTGCTGACGAATTACTTTTTTACGTTCATCCATATCAGCCAGCACAAAGGCGTCGCTGCGTAATTGTTCTGCATAATCATCGGCTTCATGCAACGATAGCGAACCATTGGCGTGGAAACGATGACCAAAAGTTTCACGCGAACTTTTCACGCCGAGAATTTCTGCATCAATAACATCTGAACCGTGCAATAAAACCAACCAGTGTACTGGACGGACAAATTCTGCATCGCTGTCGCCCCAGCGCATACGCTTAGGTATGGGTAGCTTATTAAGTGATTGCTCAATAATATTCTGTAGCAACTCAGATAAAGGCTTACCCTTTTCGTTAGCTTTGAAAACCAGCCATGTACCCTTATCGGTTTCTTCTTGCGTCAATTCATCAACAGTCACGCCACAGGAACGCGCAAAACCTTCAACCGCTTTGGTGGGCTTGCCATCGGCATCGTAGGCCGCTTTAAGATTGGGGCCTTTACGCTCGACATCACGATCTGGCTGCGATGCTGGCACTTCTTTAATCAGCAAGGCTAAACGTCTGGGTGCGGCATAAGACTTTACTGCACCGGTTTCAAAACCAGCTTGTTTCAAGCCATCAACAATGCCCTGTGTGAAAGCATCGGATAATTTTTTCAGCGCCTTGGGTGGCAGCTCTTCGGTGCCCAGTTCAATCAACAGGTCTTTCATTTTTTATCTCCTGTTGAGTTTTTGCCAATGGGAAAACCCAAAGCCTCGCGTGAATCGTAGTAGGCCTGTGCCACTGCGCGCGACAAAGTTCGTACTCGCAAAATGAAACGCTGACGCTCGGTCACAGAAATGGCGTGACGCGCATCCAGCAGGTTAAAGGTGTGCGAAGCTTTCAATACCATTTCGTAAGCAGGTAATGGCAGACCCAATTCAATCAGGCGCGCACTTTCTGCTTCGCAGCTATCAAAAAATTTGAACATGGCATCGGTATCCGCCTGCTCAAAATTGTAAGTCGACATTTCCACTTCGTTCTGGTGGAAGACATCGCCGTAGGTGACATTACCCTGTGGGCCACGCGTCCAGATCAGATCAAACACGCTTTCGACTTCCTGCAAATACATGGCCAGACGTTCCAGGCCATAGGTTATTTCAACCGTAACCGGATGCAGATCCATGCTGCCGGCCTGTTGGAAATAGGTAAACTGGGTAACCTCCATGCCCTCAAGCCAGACTTCCCAGCCCAGGCCCCATGCTCCCAAGGTCGGCGATTCCCAGTCGTCTTCGACAAATCTGATATCGTGCTCAAGGAGATCAAGGCCGAATTTTCTCAGACTGTCAAGGTATAAGTCCTGCACATCA
>JBEQLM010000159.1:0-4352 GCA_040325975.1 Gammaproteobacteria bacterium
CACTGCGTTGGCGATCGGCATCTGCCTGAATACGCTCTGATGCTTCATGCCCCTTAGAACGAAAATCACGTGCTTCACGTTCACGTTCTGCACGCATACGTTGATACACCGAGTTACTAACACGATCAGGGTAATCTACTTTTTTCACGCGCACATCAACCACTTCGATACCGAGTGATTTTGCACGTTCTGATGCCTGCGCTGTCATCACGTCCATGATCTGTGCACGATCACCAGAAATCACTTCCTGAATGGTACGTTTACCAAATTCAGCACGCAGACCACTATTAACTACCTGGTACAACAATTCACCGGCATTAGCTTCAATACCACTGGTTGCCTTGAAGTAAGTTTCAACATCACGAATACGCCACTTAACATAAGAATCAACAATCAAAAACTTTTGTTCGATAGTTGGGAAACTTTTTGGCGCTGCATCAATCGTTAAAATTCGGTCGTCGAACTTTTTGACTTCATTAAAAGGGTAAGGAAATTTCCAATGTAGACCAGGCTCATAATCAGAACCAATAATTTCACCAAATTTAAACAGAATCGCTTTTTCTCTTTCTGTGACGGTAAACACACACATCCAGACAATCAACAAAACAAGCGGTAGGAAAAATTTCAATATAGTAGTCATTTATCTAACTCCTCTTGAACGCGAGTCGGTTTGTATTTGCTGGTTACGTTGAATCTCTCTTAAAAGATCACGTTGCTGCGATTCATTCAGTGTCGAAGCCGGAGCGGTGTCAGTGCGTGACATCAACTTATCCAGAGGTAGATATAAAAGGTTATTGCCGCCTTTGACATCAATCATGACTTTGGAGCTTTTGTTTAATACTGACTCCATCATATCCAGATACAAACGATCACGCGTAATTGCTGGTGCCTTGTTGTACTCTTTCAGCAACTTAGTGAAACGTTCAGCTTCACCTTCTGCTTTAGCCACCACTTCTTTTTCGTAAGCATCGGCTTCTTCAAGAATACGTGCAGCAGCACCACGTGCTTTTGGCAATACTTCATTGCGGTAAGCTTCGGCTTCATTAATAGAACGCTGTTTATCCTCACGCGCCTGAATAACATCCTGGAATGCCTGCTTCACCTGACTCGGTGGGCTCACTTCCTGAATATTCACTTCGACAATCGAAATACCGGTTTGATATTGATCAACAATTTCCTGCACGGTGTTTTGGATTCTGAAAGCGATTTCATTACGACCTTCAGTAATAATGAAATCCATTTTACTTTGGCCGACAGAAAGTCTGATGGCACTTTCAATCGCATGATTGAGTGATGTCTCAGGATTTCTTACGTTGAACAAATACTTTTCAGCATTATTGATTCTGTACTGCAAACTACCTTGCAGGTCGATGATGTTTTCATCTTGAGTCAGCACGGTGGCTTTATAAGGAACCTGGCGACGTTCTGCCACGTTCACTTTTTCCACTGATTCAATAAGAGGAATACGCCAGTGCAGGCCTTTCTCTGTAGTATCAATATGTTCGCCGAATCGAAGCACAACACCATTTTCGGCCTCTTCGACTTTATAGAAACCGGTTGCTGCCAGAAGTATGACAATTAGAACAGCAACCAGGCCAATACCTATTCCCGCACCTGAGCCAGATGACTTGGAGCCACCACCTTTTCCGCCGAATAGGCCGCTAAATTTTTTCTGCAGATTGGCAAGAATCTCATCGAGATCCGGTGGTCCCTGATTGCTGCCGCGATTACCGCCGCCCCAGGGATCTTTATCGCCGTTACCGCCAGGTTCATTCCAGGCCATGTTCTACTCCTAAATTATTATTCAAAAAGGCAAAACTCTTGTTTCAAAAGTATTTGCCAAAACAGACAGCATTTTAGGGGGCTTAGTGCCCACCCGCAAGCTAAGTTGGGATTTATCTATGACTTATGAACAGGTTTCTAGCAAAAGCAGATCTTCAGCCAGGCCTTCACGCTGAATCAGCTGCTGATAATCTCGCTTTGAGATTCGCACATTCAGCTTAAAACAGCCCTCCTCGTCAATACCCTCGGATTGGACAACACCTAAATCGAATAGTTTGGCGCGGATTTTAGCCTGAGCAGGTTGTAGTCGAATTTCACCCGACAAAACATCCTCACGGAAATAATTGGCGAGCGTTTCTATAAGTAAATCAATACCTTCACCTGTAACTGCAGATAACCAGACACGTTTGACTGAGCCGTCACTATGATAATCAATACGAGGCTCGGTGCCTGTCTGATCGATTTTGTTCATCACCTGTATCAAATAGACGTTATCGGCACCGATTTGACTCAGCACTGATTCGACTTCGTCGATGTTGCCTTCTCTGTTTTCATCTGAGGAATCGATAACATGCAGCAATAATTGAGCTTCTGTGGTTTCTTGCAGTGTGGAGCGAAAGGCATTGACCAGATCATGCGGCAAATGCCGGATGAAACCAACGGTATCGGCCAGAATGACTTTTACATCATCGGCAAATTCCACGCTGCGCAGGGTTGGGTCGAGTGTGGCGAATAACTGATCCTGCACATAGACGTTGTCATCGGCCAGTCGATTAAACAAGGTGGATTTGCCGGCATTGGTATAACCGACCAGTGAAACTGTGGCAATTTCAGCTTTTTGACGCGATTGCCTGCCCTGCTCGCGCTGTTTGCGTACTTTTTCCAGACGTTTGTTGATTTGTTTTACACGTTGATTCAGTAAACGACGGTCTGTTTCCAGCTGGGTTTCACCCGGGCCCCTGAGACCAATACCGCCTTTTTGGCGTTCAAGATGCGTCCAGCCGCGGATTAATCGCGTCATCATGTGTTTTAGCTGGGCGAGTTCGACCTGTAGCTTGCCTTCGAATGAGCGAGCGCGTTGGGCGAAGATATCGAGAATCAGGCCGGTTCGATCTAACACCCGACATTCAAATATCTTTTCCAGATTTCGTTCCTGAGAAGGTGTTAGAGCGTGATTGAACAACACCACATCGGCTTCAGTCAGTTTGACCAGTTCGGCGATTTCTTTGGCTTTACCACTACCAACGAAATATTTGACCTCGGGTCGATTACGTTTGGTGGTGACAATATCGATGATTTCAGCACCCGCTGAAGTCACCAGTTCTTTAAATTCATTCAGATCTTCTCGATAGGTATCATCTTGAATATCCATATGTACCAGAATGGCGCGATCACCTATTTCGGCACGATCAAACACGGGTTATAACTCTTCCTGAAAATGGAAACAAATATCTCATAATAAACAACAGCTTACGCATATAATAATGATATAAAAAACTCAAAAACAACAACGGCCGCCTTTGGCGACCGCTGCAAGCTTAATTATACTCAGTTATGCTGTTATCCGTTACCGATTTCAGGGTCTTCACTCCATTTAATCTGCCGTGATGGTACAACGGTTGAAATGGCATGTTTGTAGACCATCTGTGTGACTGTGTTCTTGAGCAACACAGAAAACTGATCAAATGATTCTATTTGTCCTTGTAGCTTAATGCCGCTGACCAGGTATATTGCTACTGGTACCCGTTCTCTGCGCAAGGCATTTAGATAAGGGTCTTGTAGATGGTGCCCTTTTGACATTATTTAACTCCTATTTTTATTATTTATTATCGGCTGCATCTTCAAGTCTATATAGCCAAAATCTGCGACTACAAGCCCTACGGATGAATTCTTCACCCAATCATAGTAAAAATTTGAGATTTTTCAGTACTTTCCCAACATTTAGTGTTTCGGGATTAATAAAATTACAGTCAGTTTCACTACGTAGCCAGGTCATTTGCCTTTTCGCCAGTTGCGCTGTGGCGGTGATGGCTTTTTCGCGCATGGTGTCGTAATCGTTTTGCCCGCTGAGATAGAGCCAGACCTGACGATAACCTACTGCTCTCATTGAAGGTGTATCCAGAGATAAATCACCTCGTTCATAGAGTGCCCTGACTTCATCGATGAGCCCGCCAACCAGCATGGCATCAAAACGCTGTTCGATACGCTTGCGCAATTCAACCCGATCTGGCGGCACCAGGGCGATTTTAATGACACGGTACGGCAATACCTGTTTTTTTTGCTCTGCCCAGTGCGCGCTCAGAGATTTCCCTGATATTTCAAAGACTTCCAAGGCCCTTAAAATTCTTTGCGGATCATTTGGGTGCAGTCGATGCGCTGATTCAGGATCAACCTGAGCCAGTCGAGTATGCATGCTCTCGATGCCATTTTGCTCCGCTTCATCGAGTAATCGCTGACGGATTTCAGGGTTAGAATCGGGTAGATCGGCAATACCTTTTTGCAGGGTATTGAAATACAGCATGGTGCCACCGGCCAAACAGGGCACTTTTCCTGCCGCCGTACTACTGGCC
>JBEQLM010000015.1:0-15183 GCA_040325975.1 Gammaproteobacteria bacterium
GATCGATTTCGTACTAACCACCATCGGTGTCGTACCGATCAATTTTCCCATCACATAAACCAACGCTGCCGACGGCTCGGAAGTCACAGGAATTTCACTATTGTTTTTTAGCATCAATCCATTGCCACTGCATGCAGATAGCAAAAGAATTGAAGACATGCTAACAACTATTTTTGTTTTCATAAGTTATAACAACCTGATCAGAATGGGATAGAAATTTTTTACCCTGGACATTAATAGGCACCTGATGTTTCAGAATCTAAAGCCCATACTGACACCATAAAGATAATGATATTGGCTGCGCTCTGAAATAATTCCCTGATTATCATTCAGATTTATATTCATCGCTCCCCAATTCAACCCTAATTGCATTGAATCACCAATGCCAAATAACAAACCAAGGCTAGCTTTGGCCAATAGGCCGACTTCGTCATGCTCGGTAGTACCCGCAGTAAAATTCATTTGGAAATAACTCGGATTAATTCCTGGCGATAAACGCCACCTAAGTATCGGCCCGAGTAACCAGTACCTGCCTTTCAACTCAAGAGCACCGACCTCACTGAGTAAAATGTCTGTTTGTCCCAGTTCAAAACCCAGACCAACATCGATCGAACCATCACGAAAACCCGTTGAATATCGTAATCCATTGAAGCGCGCATGTTGGTCCAGACCCGTTGAAGCCGCACTTGTCACCACTGTCAATTCATTCCAAAGCCCACAGGGCGTATTGCCTAATGAAATGTCGTAGAGATACTTGAACACATAAAGTGCCCAGACAACTACTACCACTGTGCCGACTATAACAAATATAACGGCAGCTTCGTCACCGGATGAACCATTGCCAGAGCGCATCATGTCATCAGTAAAATCAACCATCAGTCTAAATGATTCTTCGCCCGCACTTTCATTACCTTTTTTCGCACAATCATCAGCTGTAACTAAATCATGCCGCTGCCTGCTAACAACATCAGCATCATTCTGAGCTAATTGAAGAGGTACCATCTCTGACTGTCTGTAACCACGTTGCTGTAATTTTTTCTCCAGCCTAAGATATTCTTCTTCTGAGACTCGAATAACTTTGGCATCGGGATATTTTTCAAGCAACTCAAGCTCATTAAAATCAACTGCGGAAGAATTCTCAGAAGCATAAGCAGAGCGAGGTATTACATTCATGCCGATCATGACAAAACAAATAAGGTAGGCAGTTAATCGATGAAACATCTTTCGTCCCTAGATAACAGGTAAAAAAATACGGGTATAGTCAAACAAACCTACTCTACTGGAAAAGCATTCGGCACTTTATTCGGAGATACATATTGAATCACTTCTTTAGCATCTTCAAACAGAGCAACATCAAGCCCTTTTTCAGGATACAGGAAATGTATCGCTCCTTCTAACTGAACACGCTCAACAGGCTCACCAAAACGTGCCAGTATTATTTCCTCATCCAGATTTATCGCGGGAATAAATGTCAGTCCGGTAACCACCTCATCCAGAGCCTGTTTTAACTCATCACCGGATAGAAGATATTTTTTAGCCTGACCACTCGCCATATAATCTGACTTTACAGCCTTCTCACGCCAGCCTTTAATGTGTTGCTCACTGGCACTCGTCTGCACTACCAGTTTGCCTGAAATCACGCTGGCTCGATAATGCCCGTAATACATTTCAAGACTACCAACTTCATCAGTGGCCGCAATAATCGCCAGCTCCATATCATCATCACCAAGAATACCCAGCACATCAGATAACCGACTAACACCTATATGCAAACCAAAAACCTGTGTCGAACCGTCAGGCAAAATATCAATCTGCCACGGCAGACCTGTTATAACTTCCGTATTTTCAGATTCATTAAGGAAGGGAGACACCAGCAGCACAGCCGCTAGCAAAGCAAAGATTAGGAAAAATATTTTCACTGTAATTAGAGATCTCTATGTGGAGGACTTATTTATTATAACGTGAAAACAACGTGTTTGACGCAGTTCGTTCCACAAAGGCAAGCTACCTCGCTGCGTCTATATTCCCCCTGAACCTTTAATTACCTTATACTCTTCAATTCAGCATATATTTACCTACTCAATTAATAGACAAATTACCTGGAGCTGCTGCTAATGAAACTGAACCACTATGCTTTATGCCTGACCATTATCTGCTTACCCGCCTGCACCTGGATAGAACCCACCAAGGAAGGCGGAGAAGTGGCACTTGTGAAACCATTTAACGTTAACAGCTGTTCAAAACTGGGCACAACAAATGTGACTGTCACCTACAAAATAGGCATCCTCACACGTGAAGACGAGGCCGTCACAGAAGAGCTTATAATCGCCGCAAAAAACAGGGCCGCAGAACTGGGCGGTGATTCCATCGTCGCCAAAGCTCCTGCTGTTGAAGGTAAAATGAGTTTTGATGTTTACAAATGCAGTAAATGATTATAAAAATGGTGTAAGCCTTTTTTATATTTAAAATTTAGCTAAAGTTAAACCGATTTTTTTCATGAATAAAATTGCATTAGCTTTGTATTACCCTATGTCCACTTTACATATCCCTGTTATGCCTGTTATGCCTGTTATGCCTGTTATGCCTGTTAAATATTTATTACATTATATGAATATTGCCTTTTTTCTGATAATAATCGGAATTACAGGCAATGCGGTTGCCAGCACTGATCTGACTCAAAAACCCATCAGCTTCTCAGAAATCAACAAGTACGCTAACTTCTCCAATGCTGTTTATCAAACAGCCCCGGCAATTGACAAAATCAGCTCATTAAAAAACTATAAGATTAGCCGCTACAATAATATTCCAGGATTTGAAATCTCTTATTTATTGGCAACTAACGATGTTAGCAAAACTCAAGTTATTGCAGTACGTGGTACTTCTAATATTGAAAATGCATTAGTCGATATAGCGCTTGAACTGACTACGGATAAACATACAGGCGCACGTTTACATAACGGCTTTTCACAAACGGCACGGGCGATTTACTCAGAAATTAAATCGCAGATTAAAACAGATTACGTAATCGACACCACTGGTCACAGTCTGGGTGGTGCTGTTGCCTTAATTTTAGCGATGTATCTGGATATTGATAATTTTAACATTGGCAAGGTAGTTACATTTGGCCAACCCAAGGTCACCAATATCGCTGGAGCTAATAAATTTCAACACCTAAATATTATTCGGGTTGTGACAGCAAAAGATCTGGTGCCTTTAGTACCACCATTTGATCCAGTTGATTTGAACAACCTCGATATCTATTGGCATGCCGGTAAAGAAGTCATCCTGTTACCCGATACTACTTACGCTATTGCAGAAGGTGTAGAGAGCATGATGCGCGCCATCAAATTCACCCAGGAACCACTCAATGAAAGTAATTTACAAAATCATCAAATGTCCCTATATCTTGAGATGGTGGCTAAAAAAATCCCCTCTGCCAAATTAGTCCCATTCAAAAGTAGCTTTAACTTATTCAACTGGTTTGGTAGTGAAGAAAAATAACTGATTTTAATAACTTCGACTCTCATTGAGATATTAGGTTTCAAAAAAACTCAAACCAATCTACAGCGCTCATCAATATCGGCTAAATCAGATTTCACGGGATAAACCACTCACTGCATCCTTTGACATTCCACACTATTTAGCAGAGACCTGTGCAGTTATTTAGCCTTGCACTCGTCACCATAACCTTTAGGCAACCAATCATTCCAGTCAACGGGAACCAGAGATTTTATATCAACGTGATTTTCAATTAGCTGGTTCATTTCAGCCTTACCCCATGAAGGATAATTAATAACGGTACGGAAAAACCATTCAACTTTGGTTACCTGAGTCATCAGATAAAGCTTATTTTCTATCACTTTAAACAGCGGAAGCTCCTGCTTTGAGTCGTTAATGATGATACGTTGAGATTCATCCCACTTGCTCTCGGCTTCTGCACTTTGATAGATCGCACTATATTCAGCAGAACAGCCAACTAACAACAAGGTTAACAATATTATTAATATATATTTATTCATATAAAATCGTGAGCAACCTACAAATAGAATCGGCAAAACCGAAATTCATTTAAATTCTATCATGCCCTTTTGGTGATCAAGCCACACTAGCTTACAGAAACGGATAATCGGTATAACCTTTTTCATCACCACCGTAAAAGGTGGCTTGATCGGCGGCGGTTAATTCGGCACCAGTTTTAAATCGTTCAACCAGATCAGGGTTTGATATAAATAACTGACCAAACGACACCAGATCGACATCACCATTTTTTATCGCCTGTGTTGCTCGGTCAAAATCATAACCACAATTCGCCATATAAGGCCCGGCAAAACGAGATTTTATCTGCGCATAATCCAGCACACGATTACCGTTCACCATATCGCCTTCAAGCACATGCAAATAGGCCAGCTTGAAAGCATTCAACATATCGGTGACGGTGTTAAAAGTATTCTGCGCATCACTATCGTGCATATCATTAAAACTGTTTTCGGGTGAAATCCTGACACCGACTTTATTACTGCCTACCGCAGCACAAACAGCCTCGACCACTTCACGTAACAAACGTATCCGCTTCTCGATACTGCCACCGTAACTATCATCACGCTGATTACTGCCATCACGAATAAACTGATCCAGTAAATAACCATTCGCAGAGTGAATTTCCACCCCATCAAAACCCGCCAGCATCGCCTTACGTGCTGCATCCACATAATCAGCAACTATGCCCGACAACTCATCAGTCGTCAGCGCACGTGGCTTCACAAAAGCCTGCAAGCCTTCATAAGTAACTGCTTCACCCGCTGGTTTAATAGCGGAAGGTGCCACCGGCAACTGACCCTCAGGCTGCAACGAAGGATGTGATATACGTCCGACATGCCATAACTGCAGGAAAATATGCCCGCCCTTATCATGCACCGCAGCGGTCACCGCCTTCCAGCCTTCAACCTGCGCAGCACTATGAATACCGGGTGTCGCCGGATAACCCACAGCCTGCGGAGAAATTTGAGAGCCTTCAGTAATAATCAAACCTGCACTGGCACGCTGCTGGTAATAAGTCACATTAAGCGCACCCTGAACATTGCCCTCACCAGCACGATTGCGAGTCATGGGCGCCATCACAATCCGGTTGGCTAATGTGTAATCACCAATCTCAATGGAATCAAACAAATCATGCTGTTTATTCATAACTACACCTCACTAAATGTTGCTAGCAGTGTATGACTTTATTAAGAGATAAAGCAATAATTTTAGAGAGAGATGCTCGACATTTTTAAACATATAAATAGATACCACAAGATGAGAATGGGAATCATTGACATCTTCACTGGCTAGTGGTATCAAGGACTTCTAGTACTGCGTACCAATCGTAGCAACTGTTCATTATCAACGCAGTCACAACTCTGGCAACTGCTGTTACTACCGCCAGCCAAAAATGGCGTGCATTCATTTGCACTCGCACAATCTCACTGAGGACATTCAAATGAAAAAAACAGTTGTTTTACTCTACGGCATTACCACCTACATTCTAGGTTCAGCCGCACTGGTTTATCTGATCGCGTTCCTGTTCAACCTGTACGTACCGAAATCAATCGATTCTGGTGATGCTGGAAATATGACGTCAGCAATTATCATCAACCTTAGTCTAATTACCCTGTTTGGTTTACAGCACAGTTTCATGGCAAGACCCGCCTTTAAAAAATGGCTAACAAACGCAATCCCAAAAGCCGCCGAGCGCAGTACCTTCATGCTGGCCACGGCCATTGTTACATTTACCCTGTGCATGCTTTGGCAAGCCATGCCTGCTATTGCCTGGCAAGCTGAAAACGAAACCCTGCACAACACACTGCTTGCAATAGGTTTAGGCGGTTGGGCAATGGTTTTTTATGCTACTTTCCTGATCAATCATTTTGATTTATTTGGCTTACGACAGGTCTGGCTGTATTTCAACGACAAAGAATACACCCACCTACCGTTTAAGTTGAACTCGCTCTATAAATATACCCGACATCCAATCATGTCAGGCGTATTCATCGGCATGTGGTTTACACCCGTGATGACCATAGGCCATTTATTGCTAGCACTGGGCATGTCTGCCTACATATTCATTGGCGTGTATCACGAAGAAAAAGACCTGATCAAAGTCTTTGGTGATCGATATTTAAAGTACATAAAATCAACCGCAAAGTTTATTCCGTATCCCGGTAGAAACAAACCTGTAGATAGCGATTCATTAACTACAGAATCATAGATCACTGGCCATGGATGGCTGTTTTTAAATCACAGGTTAAAGCATTCAGCGCGGAGAAAATTCTGGATTAGTGTATTAGAAACAATTGTTTTTCTGCCACAAGTTTTCATGGCTTTTTATCTCTTTCTATTGGTATACAGTTTTATCCTGGGAATCCCTTCATCTTTGTAATCAGGGATATCAAACGATAATTCACGTTTATCTTTATTCCATGAAAACTTCGCACCTGTATAGCCTGTATTCATTACTGCGCTCAAAGAGGATATATAGTTTTCAACATTGGCAGAAGAAATCTTATTGGAATAGATTGAAGATTTTAAATTCAGAAGCGTTATTGTTGCGTCCGCATGATCTATTGCATCGATATATTGAAAATAAGATGGAGTGGCTATAGAAAAAAGCACATAACCAATTGGGTCCTGATATATTTGCCACCAGCTTAATTTGTTTTCTCCTGCACCTTCAACGATGATTTTTCTTGACGCTAGCGGCTGATCTTTTAGTTCAAGAAAAGGTAGCCACATATTTTTGTACGCATTATTCTCCATCCTTTTTGGCTTAAAATATGACTTAACTACAAATTTCTCAAACATTCCTTGCTTAACAGAGCTACCATCAAGGTCATATGGATTATCTAAATCAAGCGATGTTGATAAAAATGCGAATTCGCCCTTGAAAGCATTTAGCATGCCGCTTTCATCTGCCTGTAAATTTGTCATGACAAATTTTGAGCTGTCATCACCGGGTGATTGATCAAGTAGTGATGAGTATGTGAGTAGATCGATCTTTAGGAATGCAGCGGCAATCATTTTATCCAACAGCAATGCTGATTGTTTCATCATCAATTTTGAGAAACTGATATTTTGTTGCAGCCTATGAATTGCACTCTGTTTATTAGTGCTTATGAATTCGTCAATAATGGATAGATTGTTCAACCGCTTTATGGCTAAAAAACTACTATACGAAATAGAAGGGGCATTGATATCCAGCTTCATAGTGTAACTGTATTGCTGCATTGTCATCAGTTGCCTGAAACGCCCAAGTAAAACTTGATTACTACTTACCGATGCGCTGTAGTTATCATGGTTAGCTAAAAGCCATTGAGCAGGGTCAACACCAAATGCGACTGAAGTGTCCCTGGATAAGTTTTCACTGGCGTTTAGTGGCGGCTTATCCCAATATGCATTGAGTTTTTGTGTCTCAGTATTTTTCTCAGCAGAAGCACTCAATTGCGCATTGACTTCAGCAATCAGCTTCACACCCTCGACAACCATGTCTTTGTCAGCATCCACGTAGAAACCAACAAGTGCATTAAAACGATTAACTTCATTGGGCAGTACTTCAGGATTATTGGCATCTTTAAGCCATTGCCCTGCACCAGCTGAATATTCCTCATCAGGAATTACAGCGGGTATGACAGCGATAACGACAAACAAGGCAACAAATATACCTGAAACTTTAACTGCGACTTTCATAACTACATACCTTATGAGGATAATATTTAGAATTTATTATAGGGGAATTTTTAATTAAAAACCAAAGGGAAAAGCCTTAACTGCAAAGAGCGCAAAGGTCGCAGAGAAAATCCTGGATTAGTATATAAAAGCAATTACTCTCTGGCCTTCCCACAGTTTTTTAGTCCCACCATCTCCATTTATTCGTTACACTAGGCAGTGATTCAGACACAGGGATAACTATGGCTTCCAACCATCATCATCACGACATAGACCCATCAATCGGTGACCGTCGACTGGGCTTTGCCATCGCCATCAATCTACTGCTAACGGTGGCACAGGTCATCGGTGGGCTTATCTCTGGAAGCCTGTCCCTGATTGCTGATGCCTTGCACAATTTCAGCGATGCTGCCGCACTATTGATTGCATGGGTAGCTCGCAAAATAGGCAGACAGCCCGCCGACCACTTCCGAACCTTTGGTTACAAACGAGCAGAAGTCATCGCCACGCTAATTAATCTGGTCACGCTAGTACTCGTCGGCCTGTATCTAATCTTTGAAGCCATGTGGCGTATCTACGAACCACAAATCATCGAAGGCTGGACCGTGGTCATCGTCGCAGCCATTGCGCTAGTGATCGACGTAGCCACCGCAGTACTAACCTACAGCATGTCAAAAAACAGCATGAACATCCGCGCCGCTTTCCTGCACAACGTCTCCGATGCTCTGGCCTCGGTTGGCGTCATCATTGCCGGTAGTCTAATTATTCTTTACGACTGGTACTGGAGTGACACACTACTCACCCTGATCATCGCCGGTTATGTTCTCTACCAGGCCGCAACACTGTTACCCAAAACCATTCACATCCTTATGCAAGGCACACCAGAAAATATCTCTATCGAGGAGGTGATCAAAGCCATGCAAAACGTCGCAGGCGTCGACAATGTTCACCACGTACATATATGGCAACTGGATGAACATCAAAATGCACTGGAAGCGCATGTCGTCATCGCCGACCTTAGTCAAATAGCAATAGTGAAAGCCGCGATAAAAAACGAACTTTTACAATGGTTTTCTATTAGTCACTCAACACTTGAGTTTGAAGAAGCACATTGTGAGCAATGTGGCTGTTGATGGGTTCTCCTGTTTACTGACTTGCCGTGCTACTAATTTCGATGGGATCGAAATTGAACAGCCGTTTTATGGCTGGCCTGACTAATTCGAATGGATCGAATTAGAGCGTGTGTTGTGTACACGACCCGAAGGGCGGAACCCATGGATGGGTGTAGTAACGGCAAAATATATGGACATATTTTGCAATCCATAACTTTTTATTGCGCGCTTGCTGGCGCACGTTACCTTTTTGTGTCGAGACAAAATTGAATATCTGCTTTCGGCCAAAAGTAGACATAGTCATTTATTAGCTAGCAAAATAAATTACACATACAATAACTACCGCAATCAGACTAACAATTGTAGAAAATACGATACCATCCACATATAAGTTATCTTCATTAATGTTTGCCAGCTGTTCAAAACTTTTAATATCTGTGTAGTACATGATTATTTTCCTTTTTTGATCATTTGCTAGCCCACATATTATTAAAAGATTTAACATCTTTCTTAGAACCAGTTCACGATTTTTGTTAATGTGATATTTTTCATGTTGATTATGTGACATGCTTCTAAAAACGAAGGTACATATAAGATTACGAACTTCTGGAATCGCAGTCGGAAGCGGACATTTATATTTCTTTGCTTTGCCTTGCTTTGCCCTACCCTGTACAACCTGCCTCAACTTTCGACTTTGGTAGCGGCACAAGCCATGGACGGCCTGTGAGGCCAGCGAGCGGGAGGCTTAAGCCTTCGGATGATCAGAACGATGTGATTGATGCTAGTGAACCTGACGCCTAAGGCGTAATAAACGCAGGATATTTTCCTTCGATGACTATTATCCCCAGTACAAGCCGACTCCGATTTTTTCTGTGTGTAATCTGGAATTAAAGGCTCAGCCCGCTTTAATCTTTTCTCTTTTCCGGCACATAATACTCAGTTTGTGTGCCTACAGCTGACTGATCATCAAACACTTTAAACTCATGATCACCTATACGGATTGCATCACCATGCATGAGTTTTTGTTCTTTTATGGACACATTATTTACATAGGTGCCATTTGTACTGCCCAGGTCTTTAATAGTAAGACCAATCATTTCAGGTAAAAACTCATCAGGCTCAACCTTTATAAGCGCATGATTTCCACTCACCACACCATCGTCCAGCTGCAAACTATTGCCATCGTTACGACCTATGGTGAAATCTCCCTTCTCCATATGAATTTCAGAAACAGTAACACTGCTCACAATATGCTTAAGTTTTATCAAGGCTCGCTCCTAAGGTGTGTGCAAATATTCGCTTTCAGTAGCATAAAACGTGAAATACCCGTGTATCAATTATAGTCTTACTTTTAACATTGCCTTATCTCAGGCACGGTAATGCCAGACTTTAGATCGCCTTCAGACCATAGATGAATGGTATTAGGATAAATGCACCCACGGTGGTAACCGTCAATACTGCCGTGTAGATGGCAGTGTCGAGCTTGTAACGCTCACACAGGATAAAGCCATAGAGACTGCTTGGCATTATTGCGAACATGATGAGCGACTTACCGGTGAGTTTACCTACTGGACCAATCAACATCACCAGCACATATATCAGCAGTGGCAATAACAACAGCTTCATGGCGGCGATGGGGGCAATGCCTGTTTTAATGTGCTGGTTCCAGCTCTGGCTCCAGTTGAGACTAAGACCTAAGGTGATGAGCATCAATGGGAACAGGGCTACGAGTGATTTTTCGTAGGTAAAATTCACCAGAGATGGCACCTTGACTTGCATCAGCCCTAGAAGAACACCAATGGCGGCGGCTATAAAGATCGGCTCCTTAATGAGTTCTTCAGCCGGGTTCTTTGCACGTTCCATACCACTATACTGGCGCAGAAAAAACACACCCACGGTCAGCAGTATGATGATATTGGCGACGACGAAAAACTCGATGCCGACACGACCACCGCTCCAACTGAGCACTTTACGGAAAGTATCAGCCATCGGATAACCCATGAAGGCAACGGCACCGAAGGACGCTGCCAGGAACAGAGCACCCTTTGTACGCTTGGGCAATTTGGCTTGTTTCAAATAGAACCAGGCTGCCGCCATTACACCGCCAGTGGCAAGCGCGATAATAAAAAGCATTTTGAGCGTACGCTCATCCATTTTGAATTTCCAAAAGGCAACCAGAGCTACGATGGGCAGCAACACGCCATAAATAAGGCTAAACAGGTTGCGCTGCATTGTGCCAGCATTGATACCCATGGGGCTAACATATCGCCAGGCAACACCAATGGCGACAAAAATTAGGAGCTGTAATATTGCGTTAGTCATATTTTATCCATCCTTTTATTGTCTATTGTTTGAGGATTTTTACGAGATAACTTGTTTATCGTTTGAGGATTTTCTACGAGTTAACGGTTCAGAGTGCAGCGAACGCGCTCTTGCATATAACCATCATGCATCGTATTAACAGTAGCATAGCTTAAGTTAATGGATTTCGTATGTGGTTCAAGAAAAATGTCTGAATAAAGCGATAAGAGCTGAGCAGTTCTCTACAAACTAGCACCGCGTACAATATCCACCAGCTCCCCACATTGTCGATCCAGCTGCCGCCAGTCATCCGGCATATCCAAAATCGCTACCGTTCCCGTAGTGAACAACGAGCCATCCTTATAAAAATTCTCACCCACCTCCGCGAGATGTAGCAACAAATATTCAAAACCGGGATTATGGCCAACTATCATTGGTCTTTTATACTCAGCTGGAATATCCGATAAAACCACTAACAGCTGCTCAATACTGGCGTTATAAATACGTGCATCCTGAGTAACATTTGAAATACTCATAGCCTCCGCCACTTGTTTACTGGTGGCCAATGCACGACTGGCGGTTGATGAAATAATAATATCCGGATGCAGTGGTTGATCGTTCAACCAGTGACCAATATTTTTCGCCTCTTCAACGCCGCGTTCTGTCATTGGCCGTTGCAGATCATCAATCTCCATTTCCCAGTTGGCTTTGCCATGACGCATGATTAACAGCTGCCGACCTTTGTTCTCATTGCTTTGACTCATCACTACCTCCACAGACCTGTTTAATGACACTGATATTGAAACCTGACTTTACCACTTCCAGATTAAAGCATATTTACAGGCTGATATTACCTTTTACCATTGTTGCTAAGTGTATCGCTCGGCCTATAATGAAGTCATGACTACTCGTAACAGGTTGATGCTATGGCTGAACATTTCTCCTACCGCGCTCTTATTCGAGGATTAGAAAATCTCTATTCCAAAGTTGCTCTGCATGTGTTGCACAATCGCATCAACAGCTATCACAGCCAGGCCAGTGATGGCAAAAGGAAACATGACGGCATAAAAACGCCCATGATGAATTTCATTGAAAGCACCGTTGCTCAGGCGGTCAAAGTCAACACGAACCTCAGTAGCGAGCAAGCTAGTACCGAAATCAAATCGCCGCCGCATCATCCCGCAGCGCAGTACACTGGTCATCATGAATTAAGCAGGGAACGCATTGATGAGTTATCAAAATACTTCAAAGAAAGAAACAAGGGCGCCGATCTGCATCCGCCGATCAGGGAAAAACTCGAACACAGCGTCTGGGAACATATTCACGCTACCATTCGACGTGCTCGACAAGGCGATGAACGCAATGCAAAAATGCACCTTAATATCGCCACTACAGCCTGCAAGGAGTTAGCGCATTATATGAATGATGAGGAATATCAGGCGTTTGTCGCAGAGGCGGAGAGTTACATGGGTAAACTGAACACACCAAATAAGATCACATAATGCTGCCCGATATAGCAACATTATTATGAGCTGGTAGGAAATCAACACGGACAGGCTCTATCGATTGTGATCTTAGTCAACCATATTAATCGCGTCCACAAAAAAACTGTGGCAACATACCACCATGAAAACTTATCTGGTTGGCGGTGCTGTCCGCGATGAATTACTCGACTACCCTTTCCATGAAAAAGACTGGGTGGTTGTCGGTGCAACGGTTGAGGGTATGCTTGCGCAGGGCTACCAGCAGGTCGGTAAAGACTTTCCCGTTTTTCTTCACCCTGAAACCAAAGACGAACATGCGCTGGCACGTACTGAGCGCAAAACCGCACCCGGTTATAAAGGTTTTGAAGTTCATGCTTCGCCAGATGTAACACTGGAAGAAGATCTTGAACGCCGCGATTTGACTATCAATGCCATCGCCAAAGATGAAGACGGCCACATCGTTGACCCTTACAACGGACAGCAGGATATTCACGACAAGATTCTGCGCCATGTCTCACCGGCTTTTGCTGAAGATCCGGTACGTATTTTACGGGTGGCTAGATTTGCGGCGCGTTATCTGCATTTAGGATTTATCGTGGCTGACGAAACCATGCAGTTGATGAAAGACATGGTGGCTGCTGGCGAGGTCGATGCACTGGTGCCGGAACGAGTCTGGCAGGAAATGGAAAAAGCACTGGGCGAACGTTCGCCTTCACGCTTTATTGAAGTGCTGCGCGATTGCGGTGCACTCAAAGTGATTTTGCCGGAGCTGGATTGCCTGTTTGGTGTGCCACAACCCATCGAGCATCATCCCGAAATTGATACCGGCGTGCACACGCTGATGGTTTTGCAGCAGGCCAGTAAACTCAGCCACGCTACCGATGTGCGTTTTGCTGCACTGATGCACGACCTCGGCAAAGGTACGACACCGAAAGAAGAGTGGCCTCGACATATTGGCCATGAAGCGCGCAGTGCTGATCTGGTACTGGAGGTTTGTAAACGTTTACGCATTCCCAATGATTACCGAGACCTTGCCGAGCGCACGGCACGTTTTCATTTACATTACCATCGAGCATTAGAGCTGAAGGCTTCAACCATGGTGGAAACATTAGAAAAACTCGACGCATTTAGAAAACCTGAACGCTTTGAAAAATTTCTGCTCGCATCTGAAGCTGATGCTCATGGCCGTACCGGTTATGAGGACAAATATTTTGAACAGAGTGACTTTTTCAGAAAAGCATTTAAAGCGGCAGGCAATGTTGACGTGGCTGCATTGAGAGAACGGGGTTTTGAGAATCTTGAGCTGGCCAACAAGATTCGTGAAGAACGGGTTCGGTTGGTGAAAGAGGTTAAGCAATCATAAAAACCAGGATTCCTCGTCGTATAGCTGTAAAAAACACAGCCATACTCTGTCGGAATGACAGTCCTGCCTAGATATAGGTTTCGATTTTCTTCAAGATTAATCTAAACGCCGACATTCTGGTTATTAACACAGCAATTAGAACACCCAGGGTATTCGCCACCATATCAGTAAACTCGGCCATGCGTGCCGGATCAAAACTCTGTATAAACTCTATAACAATACCCAGTGCAATAAATAAAAGGGCATAAATAATACGTTGTTTTTTCGTATGATAAAGCTGAGCAAACCAGGTCATCATTGTAAAATAAGCTAATAGATGACCCACTTTATCAAAATAGGGGATATCAATATCAGGAAGCGGTGGTGCGCTGGTTACCGATAAATAAATTACCAGGGTAACCAGTGCATAACCGATGGCTAGCCAGAGTTTGTGATAACGATATTTGGGATTTTCTTGCATGATACGAAAGATTTAAACGAACAGCAGCAACAGCACGACGCCTAACACCATACGATAAATCACAAACGGCATCATACTAATTTTTTCCAGCAACTTGAGGAAGAAGTGAATACAGGCGTAGGCACTGAGTGCGGAAATTATCGCGCCCATCATCAGGTAGTTAATGTCGGTGACGCTGGCGACCTGCACGTATTCCAGCGTCGACAGACCACCGGCAAGCACAATAACCGGGATGGATAATAAAAAGGAAAAACGCGCGGCTGACTGACGAGTCAAACCCAGCATTAAAGCGGCGGTAATGGTAATGCCGGAACGCGAGGTGCCGGGTATCAGAGCAATCGCCTGCGCCACACCGATAATTAAAACATCTTTCCATTGCAGGCTGTGTTCATCACGCGTCAGGTTTTTATTACGGTCTGCCAGCCACAATAAAATGCCGAAGAAAATGGTGGTAACGGCAATCACTATAGGAGTACGTAAATGATCGCTGATGACATCTTTGAAGATCAAGCCTGCCAGACCAACCGGAATAGTGCCGAGCAAAACTGCCCAGGCCAAGCGACTGTCGGGTGTGTGTTTGCCACGCAACGAACCCAGCCATTCGACAAACATTTTCGCCAGCTCTTTACGAAAATAAATAACCACTGCGGATAAAGTACCGGCGTGCACGGCGACATCAAAAGCCAGTCCCTGATCAGGCCAGTCGCTTATGATTGGCACCATAATCAAATGCGCTGAACTGGAAATGGGCAAAAATTCAGT
>JBEQLM010000160.1:0-4323 GCA_040325975.1 Gammaproteobacteria bacterium
GCGGCGAGGGCAGAAAATAAAGGCACACCCAGCAAGGTGATAATAATCAGAAGAATGATAGCTATGGTAATCATTGCTCTGGTACGGGACAGGCTGGTTTAAAACAAAGAATAAAGAAGTGTAGGCTGAGCAGGGCAAAACCAAGCGGATAGATAAGTGTGAAAGGTAAAGTCCAGCGTTCATTAGCGGGCGCGTATTGCCATTCATCCAGACAAAACTGAATGGCGGGATAGCACATTGTTGCACAGACCAGTGCGGTGAAAACCCATAAGGGAGTACAAAGTCTGCTTAACCATTGTTTACTTAATAGAGGCGAGAGCGCATCAATTCTAATATGGCGTAATTGCGGGGTGGCTAGTACTGCACCCATGCCACCACAAACCAGTAACAAGTGACGATTAATGATTTCGATTTCCGGGTACCCAAAATCGAGGATGTTACGAATGACGATCTGAAATATAGAAAGCGCCAGCATCAAAAACAAACTGCCCGCAGCAATCCAGCTTTCGACAGTAATCAGTTTTTTTTCTAAGGTGTGCAGCAAGTTGGGTACTATTTTTTCGGGGCCTGGCGAATGCGATATTGTTCCAGCAAATCACGTGCCTTGTTGGAGAAGCTGGCGGGTATGTAATCAGTCTCTTCCAGATGTTTGGCCGCCCGGTCTCTAATGCGGGTAAATTCCTTCACTTCATGCTCATTCCAGTCCCACAGAAATTGAATACCGTATCGTTCGAGAAGGTTGCGGCTTCTTATGTTTTCAAAGCGCGCATTTTTACGAACATTGTCGCTCATGATCTTACCGGTAGTTTTTAGCAGCTGCTGAAGGTCTTTGGGTAATTGGTCAAAAAACCGATTGCTGATGACCAGGCCACCGATCGCGTTGGTGACGGCGATGTTGGTGCTGTATTTAAGTTTGGTGTGCCACTGTAGGCCGATAGCGCCGAAGGTTGAAATGTAAACGGTGTCGATGCTGCCATGTTTGGCTGAAAGCTGTGAGTAGACGTCGATGATGGAGAGTGGCACTGGTGATATGTCTGCAGCTTTAAAAAATGCTTCGCCCAGAGGATCGCCTTGCCACAACCAGATACGACTTTTTTTCATGTCTTCGATGGATTCAATTTTGTGTTGCGAGAAAAAGTGGATGAAACCGATTTCCGGCCAGCCCAGAAGTTCGAAGCCACTTTGTTTGAAGCCAATTTCTATCTCCGGCATTAATTGATCACGAACATAATCAGATTCTTTGGTGTCTCTGAATAAAAAAGGCATTTCAAGAACACGCGCTGGTGAATAAATTCTGCCAATACCATAGCCGGTGAATAAGCCTCCTTGCAGCTGGTTCTTGCGAATTTTGCGTAACACGTCAGGCTCGTCGCCCATGACGCCACCCGAATACATTTTAAATTTTAGCCGCCCCTGACTTTTTGTTTCGACTTCTGTAACCCAGTTGTCCAGTAACTTTGACCAGGCTGTGCCGGTGGGCAGTAAAGTGGCAAATTTTAATGTGTATGTCTCTTTGGCAAAAACCTGCGATGAGGATAAGACCGCAATTAATAATACAAGAATTCTTAGAACCATCTTTCTTCCTTTTTGAGTAACATTTTAGCTTTGCGTTTAGTGATTTGATTCAGCAAGACCAGGTCGGGGTGCAAATCGACAGGCGCTTCGATAATTTTTGTCAGACGATTATGAAAATCTTTCTGATCCATTTTTTGTCGGGAAAGATATTGTGCCTGTAATAAATCGACGACCAGCAAATCACCATTGGTGATTTCGCGTGCACGATCAAAATGGGCTTCGGATTTTTTGAAGTCGCCACCAAACATGGGTGAGCGACCGCCGTAGAAGACACCAAAGTAGATATGTGCACCGCCATGGTAGAAGCTGTCATCCAGTTCCAGTACACGTCGCATCAATGCCGTGGGTTTGGGTAATTCGATCAGGCTTTCAGATTTGTCACGATTCTGGTCTATCCATTTTGCCCAGTTGCTGGCAGCCCAGAATAAAGCGCCAATATCATCATCATCAGTTTTTTGCAGCGTTGCTTCCAGTTCATCCATGGGGCCATTTCTGATATTTTTATAGCCGTTGACGGCGAGTGCATGCAGCCCATGTTTCAGACCGCGCAGGTAAAAATTCGTCGCACGTTTGGGCCTGTTGTCTTCGTTGAAGCCATAGCCAAGGCCATAATAGGCCTGTGCTGCATAGACACGAAGAGAATCGTTATCGGGGTCGATACGAATCATGCCTTCCAGCATATTGAGATTGGTCGGAATGGAGTTTTCAGCCAGTTGCAGATCAGCTTCCTGATTCAGAGCGTGTATGCCGCCTTCGATCAGAGGCGTGGAGGCACGAACCAGCATCTGATCCATGGAGCAGGCGCCGAGCATCGATGTAATGAGAAGCAGAAAGGTGAACCTCATCATGGTTGTTTTATCCTTGGTATATACAGGTGCTTAGTTGGCCTAATACTAATGGAAAAACCAGTACCCCGCCATGATTGCGGTGGTTATGCCGGCGGCATCAGCGATCAGGGCACAGGTGATGGCGTGACGCACATGGCGGATGCCGACGCTGCCAAAATAAACAGCGAGAACGTAGAAGGTGGTTTCAGTACTGCCCTGCAGGATGGCGGCCAGAGTGGCGGGGAAAGAATCGACGCCGTGGGTGCTCATGGTTTCCAGCATCATGGCGCGGGCACCGCTGCCGCTGAGGGGTTTCATCAGGGCTGTGGGCAGGGCTTGAATGAAGTCGGTGTTGAAACCGAACAGAGTGAATACGTATTCGATGCCCATCAGTATGCCATCGAGCACACCGCTGGTACGTAACACACCTATCGCAACCAGCATGCCGACCAGATAGGGAATAAGTTTGATGGCGACATCAAAACCTTCTTTGGCACCGTCGATAAAGGCATCATAGACATTCACTCTTTTCCACCAGCCGTAGCCGAGAAAGAGCATGATTAAACTGAATAAAGTCAGATTGCCGAGCAGGCTGGACAGCGCTGAAATTTGATCAGCTGGCTGGCTGACCAGATAGCTGGCCAGTGCGCTCAGCAGTAAGGTGAAACCGGCAAAGTAGGAGAGTACGACTTTGTTGAGTAGATTGATTTTTTGCACATAACAGACCGCCAGTAGACCTGCCATTGTTGAGGCAGAGGTGGCGAGCAGGATGGGAATAAAAACGGCAGCGGGATCAACCGCGCCCTGCTGAGCGCGATACATGAAAATGGTAATGGGCAGCAGTGTGACCGAAGAGGTGTTCAATACCAGAAACAAAATTTGCGCATTGCTGGCGGTATCTTTGCTTGAGTTCAGCGTTTGCATGTCCTGCATGGCTTTCAAACCCATTGGTGTCGCTGCGTTATCCAGCCCCAGCATGTTGGCGGCGATGTTCATGGTGATGCTGCCGTGGCTGGCATGACCACGTGGTATTTCCGGCATCAGTTTTAAAAACAGCGGCTCAAGACCACGCGAGAGAATATTGATTAGACCGGCTTGTTCGGCGATACGGAAAAACCCCAGCCACAGGCATAAAACACCGATTAGTCCAATGGCGACCTCGACGCTCAGGCCTGCCATATCGAAAGTGGATTGCACCAGAGCAGCAAAGATCTCGCCATGGCCATTAATCAACCATTGGTAGATCGCCGTGGCAAAGGAGATGGCAAAAAAGCCAAACCAGATATGTACCAGCATTCAGAATCCTGAATCGTTTAGTGGATAACAGGATGAAGAATGCCGGTATTAGATGTGTTGCGCAACCACCGAGACAGTTTGTTCTTGTATTAGGTTTATGCGTTGCTTGTCTGAGAGCGTGTCCAGGTGATTAATTGATCCAGATTCATTGCGCCAGCCTGTTGCGCAACGAGTTTGCCATTTTTAAATATGGCCAGTGTCGGAATGCTGCGTATGCCATAGCGGGCGGCAATCGCCTGTTCATTTTCAGTATTGAGTTTTCCGAGTCGAATGTTAGGCTCCAGCCGTTGCGCTGCTTGTTCAAAAGTGGGTGCCATCATTTTGCAGGGGCCGCACCAAGGTGCCCAGAAATCTACTAACACAGGGATATCGTTATTATTAATCATGCGATCAAAATTGCTGTTGTTGAGTTCAACCGGGCGGTGATTGAATAAGGGTGCGCCGCATTTGCCACAGGTGCCACCAGCGTCAAGTCGATTGGCGGGAATGCGATTAGTGGTCGAGCAGATGGGGCAGGTGATGTGTACAGGCTGTGTCATTGTGATATCCAGTATTTCTTTGATTAACAGGAATATTGGGGTGGATAGGAGAATTTCAAGTTTTTAAATAAAAAGGGGTTTTTGTA
>JBEQLM010000161.1:0-4319 GCA_040325975.1 Gammaproteobacteria bacterium
GCTTGAGTTTGCGATTTATCTGGGTGTTTTATTATCACTGGTTTTATTTCTGGCAAAAACATCCACACCAAAAATCCCAACTTTATCTATAGATATGGAGTATGACGGTAGCAAAAGGAAGTTTTCCAGTGTACATAAAAAACCCCTTAAGGAGTGCCCGCAACTCAAAATTATCCGTGTAGATATGTCGATTTACTTTGGTTCGATTAACTATATCAATAAAGTCATTTCTAATATTTCGGAAAAAGAAGGGATTTATAATATATTGATTGTTGCTAGTGGTATTAATTTTATCGATCTTGCCGGTGCAGAAGTCCTTGTTACTGAAAATAACAGGTTGAGGAAAAACAATGGTGGTTTATATTTTGTTGGTATGAAATCATCGGTTTATGAATTTGCAGCTAAATCGTGTTTTATTAAAAAAATAGGGAGTGATCGTTTTTTTGATTCAAAGACAAATGCGATTCGTAGTATCTATGCTCGTCTAGACAAGACTATTTGTGAAGACTGTAGTTCTAGGATTTTTAATGAGTGTCAATAAAATATAACAGTATAGTGTTTTAGTCAGTTTTATTAAAGTATGCCTGGATGATGATAAATTTTATCTGTGTGCTATTTTTAAGGATAGTTAGAATAACTTAATTTCAACAGCTATATCTTAATGGGAGTTCGGTATGATAGTCACAAATATGGAAATTATTCCAGGTAAAAAAATTAGTCAGCATTTAGGTTTAGTTCAGGGCAGTACAGTTCGTGCTAAGCATGTGGGTCGTGATTTGATGGCGGGTCTGAAGAATCTATTTGGCGGTGAGCTGAAAGGTTATACGGAGCTGTTGCAAGAGTCGCGTGAAGAAGCCGTGAATAGGATGAAAGAACAGGCAAGTGCTGTTGGTGCTAATGCTGTGTTAAATGTACGATTTTCAACTTCGTCGATTACACAGGGTGCGGCTGAATTATTTGCTTATGGCACTGCTGTAATACTGGAATAAAGCCATGTATGACTTAATTATATTCATCACACTGCTTGCGCTAGGCTATTTTTTTGGTCGCATTGCCGAGAAAAAGCATTACAAATCAATAATTAAAAGAGAAAAACAGTATAAGGATATAGTCGCAGTAAGTAGCCGTATACCGCCGATTTCAGATGTGCCTATGTCATCTTGTTTGGTGGCAGGTAGTGTCGTAGTTTCTGTGGATTATTTTAAACGATTTTTGTCTGGCTTACGGGCACTCGTCGGCGGGCGTGTGATTGCTTATGAAAGCCTGTTAGATCGTGCTAGAAGAGAAGCCATGTTACGCATGAAAAAACAGGCAAGAGATCTTAATGCCAATATGGTTTTCAATATCAAATTAGAAACCTGCTCTATATCAAAAAATGCACGTGGTGCCATTGGTTCGATTGAAGTGCTGGCTTATGGCACTGCTTTTTCACCTGAAAAATAGGGTGCTAGTCTGAAATATACTAACCCCGAAATTCCCGAAGGTATTAATGTTACTGATACCCATCCCTTAAAAGAATTTGGGATGTTGGTGACAGTCGCGTTAATCGGCATCGTATCGATTACAACTGTGCTCGCATATTCTGTTGATTGGCTTACAGAGTATGTGCCTTATGAATACGAAAAGAGCATTGCTAAGTCATTCCAGACTGAAACCGATAAACGTAATTCTGTTGATGATTATTTGCAGGCGCTTGCAGATGATCTAGTCAAATATATGGATATGCCGGAAGGTATGGATATTACCGTTCATTATGTAAATCAGGATATAGTTAATGCCATGGCCACACTGGGTGGGCACGTTTTTATCTATCGAGGTCTGTTAGAAAAACTTCCTCATGAGAATGCGCTAGTGATGTTGCTTGGGCATGAAATTGGTCACATAAAATTGCGACACCCTATAAGAGGATTGGGTAAGGGCGTTGTTATTGGTCTGGTTTTGGCTGCACTTCTAGGGCAATCATCGGATGCAGCAACTGGAATGCTGATAGATACCAGTAGCATGGCATTATTAAGTTTTAGTCGTGAGATGGAAGAACTGTCCGATATTGAAGGTCTCTATGCAATAAACAATTACTATCACCATGTAGAAGGTGCAGATGATCTGTTTAATGTTTTGCTAAAAGAGCATGATGAACAGGGAGTCTATGTGCCGCAGATAATGAGCTCTCATCCAGATACGACTCACAGGATTTCATTAATTCATCAGATGGCAGATGAGAAGCACTGGTTATCTCAGGGTTTATTAAAGCCAATACCAGAGTCTATTAAGTTGATATTGAGTGAAGATACTCAGAATCAAGAAGCAATAGATTAGTTAGTGATCATATAACTAATCTGGAATATATTTCACTTTTTGAAACTTTAGTGAGACCTTTTGTTCAAAATCGTACCTGTTAATAAATTTTCAATGGAAGGGAGTATGCCTCTACAATCTATTTCTGTGCGCGCAGCGCTTCATTATCTGGTCACATTACTGATTATTGGTGTTTATGGTGTACAGGTATGTCCTTTTATCGATTCGTTATCGGTAATGCAATTGGCTGTTCCCATTATTCTTATTGTTGCGTTGCAGTTTTTTCTTCATTCTTTCGTGATGGTGAGCCTTGTTGCATCGGCGAATTATAAGAATCAGGTTCGGCGTATGTTTAAACTGGAGTGGTTACTGTTTATTTTTTCAGGTCTGCTTTTAACAGCCTTCAATACGATCGTCTATGATTTTCCTGTGCCCAGTGGATTCAAGGTCATGGTGGCTTTTATTGCTGTTGGTTTTTTTGTGGCGACTGATTTGGCTCTGGATCACGAATTAAAGCTGGCTGAACACATGCGAAAACAAAATATATCACTGAACCCTGATAGTGGATTTTTCACACTAGTCGGTAAGTTTTCACTTTTCTCAACTATTTCAATTTTATTTTTAGTGAGTACATTTTTCTTACTCATTAATAAGGATTTGGACTGGTTGGCTGGAATAGGTGAACAGTCTTTTAATATGGCGCGATTCTCAGTTTTAACTGAATTTGCTTTTGTGGGGGCCGTTTTATTAATTTATATGTTGGTGGTGATTAATTCTTACGCTCGTAATTTGAAACTCTTCTTTGGTAATCAGAATCTCGTTTTGAGTGAGGTGAGTTCGGGGCATCTGGATCGTTCAGTGGCTGTCTGTACTAATGATGAATTTGGAGTCATGGCACTCCATACCAACGCAATGATCCGTTCTCTTCAGCAACGTACCGAAGCACTGCAAAGGACGCAGGATGTTACATTTTTGAGTCTGGCCTCACTAGCAGAAACTCGTGATAACGAAACGGGTGCGCATATTTTACGAACTCAGCATTATGTTCGGGCTCTGGCTTTGGTCTTGCGTGATAATGCAAAATTCACTGAAGTGCTCGATGACGAGACAATTGAACAGCTCTATAAGTCAGCACCTTTGCATGATATCGGCAAGGTAGGTATTCCCGATGCTATTCTACTCAAGCCAGGAAAACTGGATGATGAAGAATTTGAAATAATGAAAACTCATGCGTCATTGGGTGGAGAAGCGCTTCAGTTAGCAGAGAAAGAGTTGGGTGAATGTTCATTTTTACGCTTTGCTAAAGAGATCGCATTTACTCATCATGAAAAGTGGAACGGAAGTGGTTATCCTAATGGATTAAAAGGTGAAGATATTCCACTCTCAGGTCGCTTGATGGCTGTTGCTGATGTTTATGATGCTTTAATTAGCAAGCGTGTCTATAAACCTGCTTTCACTCATGAAAAAGCAATGGGTATGATTAAAGAAGGAAGTGGTCAGCACTTCGATCCAGATATTGTGGATACGTTATTTTTAATTGAAGATGAAGTAAAAGTAATCGCTGCTCGCTATGCTGACGAGGCTTACAAGCTTGAAATATAGATTTCCTCATCATAATTATTTTAATAAACATTATTAACTACTGATTTATGTCTGAACCAAAAACATGTCCGCGTTGCCAGAATGGCTTTGAATGCAAATCTAACGATATTGTAAATTGCCAGTGTGTATCGGTAGAACTTCAGCAACATCAACGCGATAATATATTTAAGCAGTATGATGATTGTCTGTGCGCAGTCTGCCTTGAACAGCTACGCATTGAATACAAGATTAATGTTCCAATATCAGTTGATCAATTTATTGATTTATTACTTCGTTCTGCTCTATCTGAGCGACGCCCCATGGATGATCATGAATGCCTGCAAGGCATGGTTAATAATAGTAATTTAATGATTTCAGCCTGGGATGGCGAAACCTGGAAAGCGTACGGTGTCGAAGATGGCTGGGAACCTATCGCAGATTAT
>JBEQLM010000162.1:0-4304 GCA_040325975.1 Gammaproteobacteria bacterium
CCTGAAAAAAGGTTCACAAATCTACGTTGAAGGTAGTTTGAGAACCCGCAAATGGCAGGACAAGAGCGGACAGGATCGTTATACCACCGAGATTGTCGCCAATGAAATGCAAATGCTGGGTAGTCGAGGCGGTGGTGATAGCTATGCACCTGCACAGGCTCAAAGTCAGCCTGCCAGCAATCAGCAGTCTAACAATCAACAGGCAGCACCGATGGTTGAAGAAGGCTTTGACGACGATATTCCATTCTAGGAAATGGCAAAGGCTTTAATATCAAGATAATGCTTGAAGGCCCCTGTTAATGGGGTCTTCCTGTTTTTGGTTGAAGCTCGTGAATCTACCCATCTGTTTGTCAAATCAGCTAAAATCCCTTTTTTAGACATCATATTTTTTCATAAGGACTTTTATGTGCGGTATTGTTGGAGCAGTTGCTGAGCGAAATGTAACGCCTATTCTTCTAGAAGGCTTGCGCCGTCTTGAGTATCGAGGTTACGACTCAGCGGGTATTGCGGTAATCGATCAGGAAAACTGTATTGATCGTGTACGTCGGGCCGGTAAGGTACAGGCTTTGGCTGATGCGCTTGAAATAACACCGCTACAGGGTCTGGTTGGTGTCGCGCATACACGCTGGGCGACGCACGGTGAGCCGACTGAGAAAAACGCACATCCTCATATCTGTAATGAATCGGTTGCGATTGTGCATAACGGTATCATTGAAAACCACAGCGTTTTACGCGAACAGCAAAAAGCAGCCGGTTATATTTTTACTTCTGATACCGATACCGAAGTCGCCGTGCATCAGGTTGACTACTATTTGAAGCAGGGCGAAGATTTACTGTCAGCGGTTAAAAAAGCGACAACCGATTTTGAAGGTGCTTATGCTCTGGGTGTGATTTCTGTTGCCGAACCCGGTCGTTTAATCGCCACTCGCAGTGGTAGCCCTCTAGTGATTGGTTTGGGTTTGGGTGAGCATTTTATCGCCTCCGATGCTTCGGCTTTGTTACCGGTGACGCGTCGTTTTATTTATCTTGAAGAAGGCGATATTGCAGATATTCATGCTGATGCTTTGCTGATCGTCGATAAAGACGGTCAACAGGTTGAGCGTGAAGTGCACGAGTCTGATCTCAATGCCGATGCCACCGGTAAAAATGGTTATCGCCATTACATGCTCAAAGAAATTCACGAGCAACCTTCCTGTTTGCTTGATGTATTTGAAGGTCGTGTCCACGATGACAAATTATCTGATGCCACCTTTGGTTTGGGTGCTTTAGAAGTTTTCGATAAAATTAAATGTGTGCAAATTATTGCCTGTGGCACCAGTTACCATGCGGGCCTTATTGCTAAATACTGGCTTGAAGATTTAGTCGGTATACCATGCAGAGTCGAAGTTGCCAGTGAATTTCGTTATCGTAACCCTGTTTTGATGCCAGACAGTTTAATCGTCACGATTTCACAATCAGGCGAAACCGCCGATACGCTGGCCGCTTTGCGTAGCGTAAAAGATAGAGTTAAATCAACATTAGCTATATGTAATGTACCCGAGAGTTCACTGGTACGAGAATGTGAGCTGAGTTTAATGACGCGTGCCGGCCCGGAAATTGGTGTTGCCTCAACCAAGGCATTCACTAGTCAATTATTGGCATTGATGATGTTAGTGGTAGCGCTGGGTAAGCAGCGTGGTATGCAAGAAGCGCAGGCAGTGGCGTTGATGCATGAAGCCCTGGCTTTGCCTGCCATGATCGAAAAAATTCTGTCAGATAGCTCCAGCATTGAAAAATGGGCGGAGAAGTTCACCGATTTGAGCAATACTATTTTCCTCGGTCGTGGTGTGTTGTTCCCCATTGCTTTGGAAGGCGCACTCAAGCTAAAAGAGATTTCCTATATTCACGCCGACGCCTACCCCGCCGGCGAACTCAAACACGGTCCGATTGCCTTAATCGAACCCGGTAAACCCGTGATTGCTGTCGCCTGTAAAGATGGTTATGAAGATAAAATAAAATCCAACTTACAGGAAGTGCTGACACGCGGCGGTGAAGTTTATGTGTTTGCCGACGAATGTCTGGATATGTCGGACATGGGTGAGCATTGCCATGTGATAACTCTGCCGCCAGTGTCATCGGTACTGGCTCCTTTATTGTATGCCATACCTTTGCAACTGCTTTCTTACTTCGTTGCAGTGCAAAAGGGTACAGACGTAGATCAACCTAGAAATCTGGCTAAGTCAGTGACGGTTGAGTAAAACCCTGGGTAATTTATTCCTTAAATCTAATAAAGCATCAGGTGATTGTCTTCAAGCTCACACCATAATCAATGGTGATTTACAGATATCAAACGTGATATTCTAGGCACATTGAATATTTCCACAGGAACATATGAACAACATATGATCAGTAATAACCCGATCAGCGATCATTCTGATCCTGCAAAATCGTGACCCGCAAGCTCTATATCAAGACCTTCGGTTGTCAGATGAATGAATATGATTCATCCCGAATGACCGATGTGCTCGCCGAATCCCATCAGCTTGAATTAACCGACAACCCAGAAGAAGCCGATGTGCTGCTGCTGAATACCTGTTCGATTAGAGAAAATGCGCAGGAAAAGGTATTTTCTCAGCTCGGTCGCTGGAAAAACTGGAAAAATGACCGGCCTGATCTGGTTATTGGTGTGGGTGGTTGTGTGGCGAGTCAGGAGGGCGCGATCATTCAGAAACGTGCGCCTTATGTTGACCTGGTTTTTGGTCCGCAGACGATTCATCGTTTGCCTGCGATGATTAACGATGTAGAGAAAAATAAGAAATCAGTCGTCGATATTAGTTTTCCTGAAATCGAGAAATTTGATAATTTACCCGCGCCACACGCTGATGGTCCCAGTGCTTTTGTTTCGATTATGGAAGGATGCAGTAAATACTGTACTTTTTGCGTGGTACCTTACACCCGTGGCGAAGAAGTCAGTCGCCCCTTTGATGATGTGCTGGCCGAGATTTCGGGACTGGCTGAGCAGGGTGTGCGTGAAGTTAACTTGCTTGGGCAGAATGTGAATGCTTACCGTGGTGTTATGCACGATGGTGAAGAAGCTGATCTGGCCTTGTTGATTCATTATGTCGCGGCGATTGACGGTATCGACCGAATTCGTTTCACCACTTCACATCCTATGGCATTTTCAGATAGTTTGATTAAGGTCTTTGGCGAAGTGCCTGAACTGGTGAATTTTTTACACCTGCCGGTGCAGAGTGGTTCCGATATTGTGCTGAATGCAATGAAACGTGGACACACAGCACTGGAATACAAACATATTATTCGACGCTTGCGTGAAGTCCGTCCGGATATCACGATTTCATCCGATTTTATCATCGGCTTCCCCGGTGAAAGTGATGCTGATTTCGACGCGACCATGAAGTTGATTAACGACATTGGTTTTGATTTTTCCTACAGTTTTGTTTATAGCGCACGCCCCGGCACACCTGCGGCTGATCTCTATGATGGCGTGGAGCTGATGACCAAAAAACATCGTCTGGCGATTTTGCAGGATGTTATTAATCGCAGTGCGCTAGCCATTAGTGAATCTATGATGGGAACAGTGCAGCGTATACTGGTTGAACGTGTTTCCAGAAAAACGGAGGAGCAGTTAGCGGGTCGAACAGAAAATAATCGCGTGGTTAACTTTTATGGCGATAAAAGCCTGATAGGCAGTTTTGTTGATGTACGCATTAGCGAAGTACGGACTAACTCTTTGCAGGGTGAATTTATTGCCTTATCCGAAAAGGATAGTGCAAGAAAACTGGCATGAGTGACTCATTAAATTTTGATCTGTTGCCTGTAGACAATAAACGCCTGGCCAACTTGTGCGGAAAGTTTAACGAAAATCTGAGTCAGCTGGAAAAGCACTTTGATGTAAACATCGATTGTAGTAGTAACTGCTTTCACATCAGCGGTGAAGAAAGTAATTCCATAGCAACCATGCAATTCATAAAAAAACTCTATAGTGTTGCCGATAAGGAAGTAATGGTGCCAGCGGTGTTGCAATTATATTTGAATGAATCAAGTGAGGATAAAATGACAGAAAACGTCAGAGGCGAAATACCACAGTGGCAAGTTAAAACGCGCAATGGCCCCATTAAGGGTCGTGGTCAACATCAGAAAGAATATCTCGATAAGATAAAAACTAATGATCTTTCTTTGGGTATTGGTCCGGCGGGAACGGGAAAAACTTATCTGGCTGTTGCCTGTGCTGTCGATGCTTTAGTCAACGATGAGGTTGATCGTCTGGTTCTGGTTCGTCCAGCAGTGGAAGCTGGTGAGCGACT
>JBEQLM010000163.1:0-4304 GCA_040325975.1 Gammaproteobacteria bacterium
ACGATCTGATGGCAAGGCTCACCTTTGATATGGGCGACAAAACCGACACCACAGCTGTCTTTTTCAAACGCCGGGTCGTATAAACCCTGTTTCTCGGGCAGGCCTAATTTGATTTGTTCTTGTAATGTTGAGCTCATATTTGATCCAAAACCACCCATATAACCCCTGTAAAACAGGCTATATCAGGCTTTTTTATACTGAAACCGGTAATCGGCACACTGTTGATCCGATACCCGCAGAAATCACAGGCAAGGCCGCCTATTTTAGCTAAATAAGCCGGTAAAGAAAAGAAACTCTAGACATCAATTACAAAGGATTACCCCTGCTAGAAACAAGCTCAAGCCACTTTCAGATTCACTCGAGAACATCACACAAATCTATCATTTTCGATTGGATGCCACCACATAGGCTAGTACAATAGACAACCTCAAATTCATTACTGGTAACAACATGCACAGCCTTCATAGCAGCCACATAAAAAGCCTGCCCCTGCTGCACAAGGGCAAAGTCCGGGATATTTACGATATTGATGATGATCACATGCTGATCATCACGACTGACCGTATTTCTGCTTTTGATGTTGTTATGCCTAATGCGATTACCGGTAAGGGACGCATTCTCAATGATGTCACTACTTTCTGGCTGAATAAGCTCGCTCACATCATCCCGAATCAACTCAGTGATTTAGCGCTTGAAGATGTGCTACCGGACTCAGATGAAAGAGCTGAAGTTACTGAACACGCCATGATTGTTAAAAAACTCAAGGCTTTACCGATCGAAGCGATTGTTCGTGGTTATTTGATTGGTTCTGGCTGGAAAGATTATCAGGCGACGGGCGCTGTCTGCGGTATTGAGTTACCTGCTGGATTACAGCTGGCCGATAAATTACCTGAGGCAATTTTCACACCTTCTTCTAAAGCCGCCGTTGGCGAGCATGATGAAAATATCGACTACACAAAAACAGAAGCTTTGGTCGGTAGCGATATAGCCGCACAGATTCGTGACGTTAGTCTTCAGTTATATAAAGAAGCTTCAGCTTACGCGCTGGAGCGAGGCATTATCATCGCCGATACCAAATTTGAATTTGGTCTGGATAAAAATGGTCAACTGACTTTGATCGATGAAGTTTTAACACCCGATTCATCACGTTTCTGGCCTGCCGATCAATATCAGCCCGGCATCAGCCCACCGAGTTTTGATAAACAGTTCGTACGTGATTATCTCGAAACTTTGGACTGGAACAAAACAGCCCCCGGACCAACTTTGCCTGATGACGTTATTCAGAAAACTGCTGAAAAATATCAACAGGCCAAAAATCTACTCACGCAATAGTCATGCGCGGCATTTTTGTTAGCGGTACGGACACGGATGTTGGTAAAACTTTTGTTGCAACATTACTGGCCAAACAATTAACCGCCAATGGCCTAACCGTTATACCCAGAAAACCCATTGAATCTGGCTGCCAGAGAATAAACGGCGAACTTCTTCCTGCCGATGCTAGTGCACTAAAATCTGCCGCTGCTTATGCCGGTGATTTAGCCGATGTTTGCCCTTACCGTTTCGAGCCGGCTTTATCGCCTGTTCGTGCTGCTAGCATGGACAAACAAAAAATTACTATCGAACAATTAAGCGATGCATGCAAACACACATCAGAGGCTGGGTTTTTATTAGTCGAAGGTGCGGGTGGCTTTTATTCCCCTCTCGCTGAAGATGGCCTCAATGCTGACCTGGCAGAAGCGCTTCAACTGCCAGTTCTGCTGGTTGCTAATGACAAACTTGGTTGTATAAACCAGATTCTGCTCACGGTTGAAGCCATTTCCAATCGTGGGCTAAAACTGGCAGCGGTTGTTCTCAATGCCAAAGATCCGCAAAACAATTTAGATATGAATAATGCAGAAGATTTACGCGAACATATTGATACACCCATCTACACGATTGCTTACGCGCAGAGTAATGACGCTACGCTAGAAAATCTCAGCCAATATATACAAACTCTATAAATAAAAAAGCCACGAGCAAGGCTCATGGCTTTTTCTTATCCGCTAACTATAAAACTTAGCTAACGGATATTAACTCCACTTTAAATACCAGTGTCGCATTTGGCGGAATCACACCACCAGCACCAGCTGCGCCGTAGCCCATACCAGGTGGAATAGTCAGTTTGCGTGTACCACCAACTTTCATACCGGCAACGCCCTGATCCCAACCCTGGATTACCTGTCCACCACCTAGTTTGAAACTAAAAGTTTCATCACGATCGAGACTTGAATCAAACTTGGCACCATCGGTTAACCAACCTGTGTAGTGAACTTCAACGCTCATACCAGCAGTCGCTTCTTTACCTTCTCCGACAACCTGATCTTCAATTTGTAATTCGTCAGACATGTTTATCTCCTGTCATTATCTATAAACAAAAAAGGGGAACTGAGTTCCCCTTTTTATCAAGCTCAAACGATCAGCTTATTTATAAAAATCAATCATAGTCTCTAAAGACTTAACTTTGATTTTAGATGCATTACCCGCAGAACCAAATGATTCGAAACGTGCTTTACAGATCTCTTTCATTGCATTAGTTGCTTCTTTGTAGAATTTACGTGGGTCAAAGTTAGATGGATTTTCTTGCAAGTGACGACGGATTGAACCGGTAGATGCCATACGCAAATCAGTATCAATGTTAACTTTACGAACACCAGACTTAATACCTTTAACAATTTCTTCAACAGGTACGCCGTAGGTTTGCTTCATGTCACCACCGAAGTTGTTGATAATTTGCAACCATTCCTGAGGCACTGAAGATGAACCGTGCATAACTAAATGTGTGTTAGGTAGTTTTGCATGAATTTCTTCAATGCGGTCGATACGTAAAACTTCACCAGTAGGTTCCTGGGTGAATTTGTAAGCACCGTGTGATGTACCAATTGCAATTGCTAAAGCATCAACATTTGTTTGTTCAACAAAATCAGCTGCTTCTTGAACACCTGTTAGCAACTGCTCCATATCCAGTTTGCCTTCAGCGCCGTGACCGTCTTCTTCGCCCATTTCACCTGTTTCAAGTGAACCCAGACAACCCAGCTCACCTTCAACAGACACACCACCAGCGTGAGCCATTTTTACAACTTCTTTTGTTGTATTAACGTTGTACTCAAAACTTGAAGGAGTTTTCATGTCGGCTTCTAATGAACCATCCATCATTACAGATGAAAAACCAGACTGAATAGAACGCAAGCATATAGCCGGCTCTGAGCCGTGATCCTGATGCATAACAACAGGAATGTGCGGGTACATTTCAATCGCAGCTGAAATAAGGTGACGCAGGAATGGTTCGCCTGCATATGAACGAGCACCAGCAGAACCCTGCATAATCACAGGACTGTTAGTTTCGTCGGCAGCCTGCATGATGGCATGCACCTGCTCCATATTATTTACATTAAAAGCTGGCATGCCGTAGCTATTCTCAGCGGCGTGATCCAGTAGTTGGCGTAATGAAATTAAAGCCATGGTTATTTCCTCACTAATTAAATTAAAAACTAATTTTTTGAAACACGCACGTCACCAATGGTTACAATTTTCATTGCATTGGTGCCGCCCGCCTCTTCACCCAGGAAATCTCCCCGGGTGATAATGATTCGATTATCTTTTTTAACAATACCTTTCTCACTCAATAAGGTAGCCACCTTGGAACTGATATTGTATTTACCAATCTGCTCAAAATCGATACTGATAGGATACACACCACGATACAAACTCACTTTACGTCGAGTTTTTTCCAGTGGTGATAACGCATAAATTGGAATGCCTGAACTAATACGAGACATCCATAATACGGTTGAACCTGATTCAGTCAAGGCGCCAATAGCATCCACATTTAAATGATTTGCGGTGTACATAGTCGCCATAGCAACCGCTTCGTCAACACGATCAAAGGTTAAGTTTGAGCGGTGATCTGATTTCATTGCACGCGGATGTCGTTCCGCTGACTCACAGATACGGCTCATTGCCTCTACCACTTTTACCGGATAATTGCCGGCAGCTGTTTCACCTGACAACATCACGGCATCGGTACCATCGTGCACTGCGTTGGCCACGTCAAAAACTTCAGCACGTGTAGGAATCGGATTTTCAATCATCGATTCCATCATCTGTGTTGCTGTAATGACAACACGATCCTTGGCGCGTGCGCGTCGTATTAAATCTTTCTGAATTGCAGGCAGCTCGGCATCACCGACTTCAACACCGAGATCGCCACGTGCAACCATTATCGCATCAGAGACCTCAATAATATCATCGATAACATCAAGTGCTTC
>JBEQLM010000164.1:0-4241 GCA_040325975.1 Gammaproteobacteria bacterium
GATCTGGCTCGTGAGCCTGTTCCGACTGAAGTATTAAAAGCCTACAAACAGGACGCCATGGTTTTTGGTAAAGATTACATTATCCCCAAACCGTTTGACCCGCGTCTAATTGATACCATTCCACAGGCTGTCGCCAAAGCTGCAGTAGCTAGTGGAGTAGCTCAAAAATTACCCGCTCAAAAAAGCAAATCCGAAGCAAGTTAAAGTAGCGTACTGATACTGCCTAAAAACCACTCCAGTTCGGGGTGGTTTTTTTATGTGCGAATGAGTCACAATGGAACTAAGTTAGCAACTGAGCTATCCAAGTTTCAAACCAGGGAGTATCAAGTGAATAAAATAAGCATCGTAGGAGCAGGAAGAGTGGGCGAAGCCACTGCCCAATTTATCGCCTATCAAAACATGTGCCATGAAATAGCACTGATTGATATTAATAAAGGTGCCGCTGAAGGTGCTGCGCTCGACATTCAAGAAGTATCACCTTTGTTCCAATACGATACTCGTCTTTATGGTGGTTCAGATTTTTCCCTACTAGAGGGATCAGAATTAATCATCATCACAGCGGGTCTGCCACGCAAACCTGGGATGTCACGATCAGATCTTCTAGCCAGTAACGTTGGTATCAGCAATGGCATTCTCGAAGGCATAATGAAATACGCGCCTAACAGTATGCTGTTGTTTGTCAGCAATCCGGTCGATGTCATTACCTATAATGCTTTTATCAAAACAGGCTGGCCGCGTAACCGTATCTTTGGTCAGGCGGGCGTTTTAGATTCCAGCCGCATGGCTAGCTTTATCGCCATGGAGACAGGCTATTCCAGTCTTGATATTAATGCCATGGTGCTTGGTGGTCACGGTGATACCATGGTTCCCATGTTGCGCTACACCACTATCTCCGGTATTCCCGTTTCACAATTTATCAATGAAGAAAAATTGTCCGAAATCGTTGAACGCACTCGCAATGGTGGCGCTGAAATTTTAGCGCTCAGACAAAACAGCAGTGCTTATGACGCACCCGCAGCCTCGGTCGCAGAAATGGTTGACGCTATTGTTTATGATAGAAAACGCATTTTGCCCACTGTTTGTATACTGGAGGGTGAATACGGCTATGAAAATATGGCGATTGGTGTTCCTGCCGTACTTGGCAAGGACGGTGTTGAAAAAATCATTACACTGGATATGAATGACGAAGAAATCACCATGCTCAATAATTCTGCTGAATTAGTCCAGAAAGATCTTGAGCTGTTAAAGCAGTTGTAAATACAAACTAACGGCTCATAACGAACAATGCCCGGTCATTGACCGGGCATTGTTACATCATCAAGTTGTTTGGGACTAATTAAAGACCAACAACATTCTCTGCTTGAGGACCTTTCTGACCCTGTGTAACAGTGAATTCAACTTTCTGACCTTCGACTAAAGTTTTGAAACCTTCAGACTGGATAGCGCTGAAATGAACAAAAACGTCTGGACCGCTTTCCTGTTCAATAAAGCCAAAGCCTTTAGAATCGTTGAAGAATTTAACTGTTCCTGTTGTAGTAGACATATGTATAACCTTTAAAAATTTTATTAAAGTCCGGTTAAGGACGGGTTTTTGCTCTGAAATGGTTTGACTTATGTATATCAGGAAGAGGTATTACTTCAAGGGACGTCTTATTACTAAACATAAATACTGCCTATAGCTTTCAGGCTAGGTGACATTATACACACCTAGCCTTACACGTCAACGCTGTAACACGCTGTATTTTATAGGACGATTTAGCCTCTAGAAGATCGTTTACGCTCGTTCTCTGTCAGCAATTTTTTACGAATACGAATACTGGATGGCGTTACTTCGACCAATTCATCGTCATCAATAAATTCCAGCGCTTGTTCGAGCGTGTATTTAATGTGTGGTGACAAGGTCAATGCTTCGTCAGTTCCCGATGCACGTACGTTAGTCAGAGGCTTTGGCTTAATCGGGTTAACCACCAGGTCATTATCACGTGCGTGAATGCCGACAATCTGACCTTCGTATACCTCATCAGCATTACCTACCAGCAATTTGCCACGTTCCTGCAAAGGACACAGTGAATAAGCCACTGCCTTGCCTCTGGCGTTAGAAATCAGCACACCATTTGCACGCTGACCAATATTATCGGTTACTGCGGGTCCATAATGATCAAACACGCTATACAACAAACCGGTACCACGTGTCATTGAAAGATATTCAGTTCTGAAACCAATCAAACCGCGTGCAGGAATAATGAAATCAAGTCTAACGCGACCTTTACCATCCTGAACCATATCTTTCAGATCTGCCTTACGAATCCCCAGCGCTTCCATGACTGCACCTTGATGCTCAACTTCAACGTCGGCAGTGAGTTCTTCATAAGGCTCCTGTTTAACGCCATCTATTTCACGAACAATCACTTCAGGACGACCTACGGCCAGCTCAAAATTTTCACGGCGCATGGTTTCTATCAACACCGACAGATGCAGCTCACCACGACCAGACACTTTATATTTGTCGCCTTCAACCTGCTCTACTCGAAGCGCGACGTTATATTTTAATTCCTGCTGCAAACGATCCCAGATATTTCGGCTGGTCACATACTTGCCTTCCTGACCTGAAAAAGGTGACGAGTTTGCCTGAAACATCATGCTGATCGTTGGTTCGTCAACCGTCATTGCCGGCAACGCTTCAACATTGTTTGGATCACAGATGGTATCGGAGATAGAGAGTGGATCAATGCCAGTAATAGCAACGATATCACCCGCCTGTGCTTCAGCGGCCTCAACACGTTCCAGACCATGGAAGCCTAATACCTGACCGATACGTCCACTACGTTCCTTGCCGTCATCACCAATAATTTTAACCGCCATATTGGTGGTCACCTTACCGCGACGAATACGGCCAATACCGACAATACCGGTGTAACTATTATAATCGAGTGTTGAAATCTGTAACTGGAATGGGCCATCAGGATCAACGTCTGGCTCACTAACGTGTTCAATAATGGCTTCGAACAAGGGCGTCATATCACCACTAGTAATTTCCGCCTCAAGACCGGAATAACCATTAACCGCCGAAGCGTAGATGACAGGGAAATCTAACTGTTCGTCAGTCGCACCCAGTTTATCGAATAAATCAAAGGTCAAATCCAGCGCACGATGTGGATCAGCGCCTTCACGGTCAATCTTATTGATAACAACGATGGGCTTGAAACCCATCGCAAACGCTTTTTGCGTCACAAAACGTGTTTGTGGCATAGGCCCATCAACAGCATCAACCAGCAATAACACTGAATCAACCATAGAAAGCACACGCTCAACTTCACCACCAAAATCAGCATGTCCCGGTGTATCTACGATATTGATGTGATAACCGTTCCAGTCAATCGCGGTATTTTTAGAAGTGATTGTGATACCACGTTCTTTTTCCTGATCGTTCGAATCCATGATTCGCTCGCCAGGCGCTTTACGTTCGTCCAGAGTGCCGGACTGTTCAAGCAGTTTATCCACCAGTGTAGTTTTGCCGTGGTCGACATGGGCGATGATAGCGATATTACGGATTTTAAGGCTCACAATTATTCTCGGTTGGGTAAAATTAGCCGCGTATTATAGGGCTTTATTCAACACAACGCAGAACAATTATGGGGTAGACGCCAGAATTGGCGTCAGAAACTAATTAGTGATCAAATCTCGAGTAGCCTGGGCGGCTTCATGATCACCGGCGGCCTCTTGCATAGCGGCTAATTCATTGAGTATACGTGGGTGAGTGCTGTCAACTTGCAATGCTTTTTTACAAAATTCGATGGCCGCCTGAAAATTACCTCTTTCCCTTTCTACATGGGCTAAACCTATATAAGAAAAAATATCATCGCTCTGGCTCAAACATTGATTAAAGTTCACAACAGCCTCATCCAGACGGCCCAGAAGAATCTGCGCATCACCAACGCGAGATCGCAAAGCCTGATTTCGGGGTTCATGTTGCAGAATTTTCTGCCACCAGAAAACAGCCTGCTCCATATCCTTATGACCACGGAAGCTATCTCCCATACCAAACAGAGCAAAACTATTATCGGGTTCAATTTCTAATGCATTTCTATAGTTTTCAATAGCGCGATCATATTCCATACGCCTGCGGTATAAATTACCCGTCATGGTCATTACCACCACATTATGGCTATTACCTTTTAATAAACGCTCAAAGCACATCAAAGCCCTGTCATCCTGATTGCTGGCGTAATATAAATTGCCTA
>JBEQLM010000165.1:0-4229 GCA_040325975.1 Gammaproteobacteria bacterium
GACGAGTACGCAGCATATGCATTTCAAGCACATCTTCATTTTCGAGTATTTTGGTCTTAATTTTTTCAACCATTTCAGGGTCTAGTGCTGTATCGACCAGTTCACGAACGCTGTGATAACTGAGTTCATAGCCAATTTTAGCGATCATCAGAGCGACAATAATCGCAGCAATAGGGTCGAGAATGGGCACGCCCATCTGAGCGCCAGCGATACCAACGAGAACTACAATCGAAGAAATTGCATCACTTCGATGGTGCCAGGCGTTGGCAAGCAGCATTTTAGAATTGATACGAAGCCCAACGCGGTGGGTAAAGTGGTACAGGCCTTCATTGCTCAAAATAGAAAACAGTGCGATAGCCAGCGTGAAGTAGTGTGGAATTGCCTGGATTTCTTCATCAAAAACACGGTGGGCTGCATCATAGGCGATACCGAGTGCAACCAAAATCAAAAATAAACCGAGGCCAACCGTGGCCAGTGTCTCGAAGCGCCCATGACCGTAAGGGTGATCATCATCAGCCTCTTCACCGGCATGCTTGGCTGCGACCAGTACCATAGCGTCACTGGCGAGATCAGAAAGAGAGTGCAGGCCATCCGCGATCAGCGATTGAGATTGACCAATGGTGCCACCGATGAGTTTGACGACAGACAGAAGCAGATTAACAAAAATGCCCCACCAGGTAACTCGGTTAATTTCTTTGGTGCGTTGTTCGAGGGATAATGCCATGCGCTGATTTTGATGCCCGCAAGGCGAATGCGCAAGTAGGAAATGAACGCTGTTTTTAAAGGTTATTGAGGTCCTGGGCAGAATTGATATTGCGGAAGGCATCAGCAGAAGAAGTAAAATCTACAGTGGTATGTGAGCAATCGCCCACCCATTGCATGAGTTTATGTTTGCCGGAAGTCAGATGCACCTGTACTGAAGTGAGTAGTGATTTGTTCATCAAAAAAACCAGCTGAAACCGTTGCAGTACTTCAACAATGGCGATATCACTATGTTCAAAATTAGCGATTAGTGTCTTAACAAGGTCATTAGGTAAATACGGCATGTCACAAGGAATCACCAGAACCTGTTCGTGTTTACAGGCGGAAAGAGCAGCCGCAATGCCAGAAAGTGGGCCGTGTTTTTCTGAGTCATCCGGAATCACATTTGATGAATACTGTTGATAGTGTTCAATGTTGCGGTTAGCGCTGATGACAAAATCATCGACCTGATTCTGTAATGCATTTATAACATGGGCAATGAGTGGCTGACCGTTGAAATCGATCAGGCCTTTGTCGTTGCCGTTCATGCGTTTACTTTCGCCACCAGCAAGAATAATGCAGCTAATAGAATGTGTCTTCATGTTAATCCTGGCGAAGTGCCGAATCTCCCGCAATGGTCGTTGGGTGTTTCAGCACCACCCAATAAGTAGAAATGATGAATGAAACAATGGTGGCGATCTGAATCACCATGGCGCTGTCACCGGATAATACACCCATCGATAAAGCCGAGAAAACGATTAGCAGAGAGAACTCACTGGATTGAGCCAGACGCGCTGCGAGTTCGGTTGATAGTTTTTCAGATTCACCAGCGCGTTTAAAGGCAAAGCGGAATAACAAAGCTTTAAAAGGAACTAATATTGCGCCAAATAAAATAGCCGCAATCAGTAGTTTAATATCCAGATTAAAATGAAGTGATGCGCCAACAGCAAAAAAGAAAAGAATCAAAAAGAACTCTCTTAAAGGCTTGAGGTGCTCGGCGATAGACCTGGCAACAATGCAGGAACCGATAGAGATGCCAGCAACGAAAGCACCGAGTTCGTATGAAAGCCCAAGTACGTATGCAACTTCTGCCCATAATAAACACCACGCCAGTGTAGCGACAAAAGTGTATTCCTGAATGACGTCAAACTTCTGCAATAAAGGCGTCATGACAAAACGCACACCAAGAAAAGCCAGAAGACATAAAACGGCAAGTTTGGCGATGAGAACAATAAAAGTAACCCAGACATTGTTGCTGCTATCTCCAGTAATAAAAAGAATGACAAGAATGGCGAGAATATCCTGAAGCAAAAGTACGCTGGTCATAATCTCGCCAGTGCGTTTGTGATGAAGCGTTGTCGTGGGTATCAGCTTAAGCCCTATAACCGTGCTTGAAAACATCATGGCGGCACCAAAAATGAGTGAGCTGTTCAGGTCAAAACCAATAAGCAGGCCGAACAAAACAGAAACAAGTCCAAACGATAAGGATGTAAAAAGCGTAAGCAGAGAAGTTTCTTTGAATAAACCTATCAGCCTTTCAGGTTGTAGGTTTAGGCCAATAAGAAACAGTAAAAGAATAACGCCAAGATGTGATATTTGCTCGATATGACCAGTGGTCTGGATAAGGCTAAGTCCACTGGGGCCAGCAACAACACCAATAGCGATGTAGGCAATGATAATAGGCTGTTTGGCGTAGAGAAATAATGTGCCAAGCACGGCAGCGCCAATAATGATAACGCCGAGATCAAAGATAATGGATTCAAGATTCATTTGATGCCCAGTGATGGCTGAGAACGTATTGGGTTCATTTTTTTAAATTCATAGAAAACATCATGAATCAAAATAATACAGGGTTCTCATCAATACAGGGTAATTTTTTAATTGAAGATCCGCTTTTCGAGAGCGATAAGAGTGCAGAAGTTCCATTATGTGTATCAGTATGGTGCAACGAATGGCAAGGTTTTTCCTGAATAAGGCGTAATCACGCATAAAAAAAGAAGATTCAATAATTGGCATGTTACATGCAACCACTATTTACATGACTATTGGCCAATGGCGGTTGATGTGAATTTGGTTTAATTATTCGTAGAGAAAGGCGCTGGTATTACAAGTGTTGTTTAACTAACGAATGATTGCATTATTGAAATAAACGGGAGAGAAGAATGTCATATACAAGAATGAATGTTACGCAAAACGTTAAGAGACGTGATTTTATAAAGAATTTTCTGATAGGTATTACCGCCTCGGCAATAATGATGACTGGAGCAAGCAATGTAGTTGCAGAAACAAAAGGTCTTGAAAAAGAAGAATTGAAGTTTGGTTTTATTAAGTTAACCGATATGGCACCGCTGGCGATTGCTTATGAAAAAGGTTTTTTTGAAGACGAAGGCTTGTTTGTCACACTGGAAGCTCAGGCTAACTGGAAAGTTTTACTCGACCGCACTATCGACGGTGAGTTAGATGGTGCACACATGCTCGCCGGACAGCCGTTAGGTGCAACCATTGGTTTTGGTACTAAGGCCGAAGTGGTAACGGCATTTTCAATGGACTTAAACGGTAACGGTATTACGGTTTCAAACAGTGTTTGGCAGGAGATGAAAAAAAATATCCCGCATAAAGATGGTAAGCCAGTACATCCCATCAAGGCTGAGTATCTCAAACCTGTTATTGAAAAATATAAAGACGAGGGCAAGCCATTTAAAATGGGCATGGTGTTTCCCGTCTCAACGCATAACTATGAATTACGTTACTGGCTTGCGGCCGGTGGCATTAACCCCGGTTACTACGCGCCACACAAGGGTGACACCTCTGGCACCATCGACGCCGACGCTTTGTTATCAGTTACCCCGCCGCCGCAAATGCCAGCCACTATGGAAGCAGGAACCATCTACGGATATTGCGTAGGTGAGCCGTGGAATCAACAGGCTGTGTTTAAAGGCATCGGTGTACCAGTCGTAACTGATTACGAAATCTGGAAAAACAATCCAGAAAAAGTATTTGGTGTTTCAAAAGTATGGGCTGATAAATATCCCAATACTCACAAGGCGGTTGTAAAGGCATTAATCCGCGCTGCCATGTGGCTGGATGAAGGTGGTCTTGAAAACAGAAAAGAAGCTTCAAAAATATTATCTCGCCCTGAATATGTCGGAGCCGATTATGAAGTTATCGCCAACTCTATGACCGGTACTTTCGAATACGAGAAAGGTGACAAGCGTTCATTACCAGACTTCAACGTATTCTTCCGTTACAACGCAACCTATCCGTATTACTCAGATGCTGTTTGGTATTTATCACAAATGCGTCGCTGGGGTCAGATTTCTGAATACAAGTCAGATGACTGGTACAAGGATATGGCGAAAAAAGTTTATCTACCAGAAGTCTATGCATCTGCAGCTAAAGAGCTGATCGCAGAAGGTAAAGCGAAAGCGGAGGATTTCCCGGACTTTGTTAAAGAAAGTGGCTTTCGTGCACCACAGAGTGAGTTCATC
>JBEQLM010000166.1:0-4210 GCA_040325975.1 Gammaproteobacteria bacterium
CTGCAATGATTTCTTCAAATCCACTCTTTCGTAATTCAGACTGCACCAGTGTTAGTAACTCTTCATAACGCGGTTCAACTACCTCCGCTAAAGTCTGGCGCGATAATTTACGTGGAGGACGATCACCCACACTCGGCACTTCAATAGTTTCTTCCGGATTAGCTAACTGACGTAAAGCGCAGGCAAATTTAATTTTAATTTCGTTGGCATATTGCGTAGGTGTGCGTAATGCCACTGCAATATCATTCGTCACCTGATCGCCTGCAATCGGAATAACCGCAGTGTGACGAATTGCACCTTCAGAAAATACCGCAATATCTGTTGTACCTCCGCCAATATCAACCAAACAGACACCTAATTCTTTTTCGTCTTCAGTTAATACAGAGTAACTAGATGCCAATTGCTCAAGAATAATATCGTCAACCTCAAGTCCACATCGACGTACACATTTAATAATATTTTGTGCTGCACCTACCGCGCCAGTAACAAGATGAACTTTGGCTTCAAGACGCACACCCGACATGCCAATCGGTTCACGAATACCTTCCTGATTATCAACAATAAATTCTTGAGGAAGAATATGTAGAACTCGCTGATCAGCTGGAATAGCGACTGCCCGCGCTGCATCAATGACTCGATCAAGATCACTGTTAGTCACTTCCCTTTCTCGTATTGCGACGATGCCGTGCGAATTAATGCTTCTAATGTGGCTGCCCGCGATACCGGCAAAAACAGAATTAATCTGACATCCCGCCATCAACTCTGCCTCTGCAACTGCTCGTTGAATCGACTGCACGGTTGACTCAATATTAACCACCACACCTTTCTTTAGGCCATGCGAGGGATGTGAACCTAAACCTATAATTTCAACATCACCTTCGGGCGTTATCTCGCCAACAATCGCCACAACTTTTGATGTGCCAATATCCAGACCCACGATCATATTCTTATCTGTTTTTTTGGTCATATTGTCCTACGCCTCTTTTACAAGCAGATGCCTGTTGGCTATATTATTTTTGATTTTCATGGCAAAGCCATTGGGGTAACGCAAATCAATTACCTCAGTATTTTTTAAATTAAATTTATCTATATTAGAAAAAACGCGAACAAATCTGGCCAATCTATCCTCTGCATGATCACGTCCCAGCTTGACCACAATTTCATCGCTAACATTTCCAGATAAGAATCGAAAACTCCAGGCGCGTCGATCATCCAACTTCAAATCAACCACTTCAAACCCCATTAATGAAAAATCTTTATTAATAATTGTTAAAAACATCCACATCTTGTTATGCAAACCTTCAGGGCCATTCAACTTTGGCAGCAGCCGTTTACTCTGAATATCATCTGGTTTAAATACATCACCACGATCACTGATCATGGCGTCATCATTCCAATAGGCAACCGCACGCTTTTCTGTCACTTTTATATAAAGACTGGATGGCCATTGTCGGCGAACTGAAACATCATCCACCCAGGGCAATGACATTAAAGTCGTTCTCATAGCATCAAGGTCTAATGAATAATAACCAGCATTGATCACAGCCATAACCTGTTCTCTGAAAGCGTCATGCGAAATATTTTCAAAATCACCTTGAATATCTATTTTTTCTATAGGCGCTATTTCATTAAAACCATAGCCATCAAACCACTCCGTCAATTGCCAGCCGATCACCAGCAAAACAAATACCGCTGGAACAATAATTAGTCGACGTTTATTACTCATGGCAGGTGCCTCTAAGAATCTCCACGACTAACTGTTCAAAAGTTATTCCTGTCTGTTTTGCCGCCATCGGAACTAGACTGTGATCAGTCATCCCTGGAACTGTATTTACTTCAATCAACCAGGGCTGATTTTTTTGATCGATCATAAAATCAACTCGTCCCCAGGCGCTCGCATCAACCGCATCAAATGCCTTTCTAATCATTAACGATAGATACTTTTCCTCCTCTTCATTCAAGCCACAAGGACAGATATATTTTGTATCTTCTGACTGATATTTTGCTTCAAAATCATAAAATACATTCGACGTTTCTAAACGAATCATAGGTAAAACACGATCATTTAAGATAGCGGCTGTGTACTCGACACCATTGACCCAATGTTCAGCAATCACCGTTCCACCACAAGCCATGGCTTTTTCCCAGGCAGGAATTAACTCTTCCTCATTTTCTACCTTACTCATACCAATACTCGAACCTTCAAGTACTGGTTTTACAATCAATGGTAACCCTATTTTCTTTATTGCTTCTACACAATCAGCCTCACTATCCAGCACACAATAATCAGGCGTTGGCAAACCTACGGCATGCCAAATCTGTTTTGTACGAAGCTTATCCATCGATAATGACGAACCTAATACCCTTGAACCTGTATATGGAATAGACATTGCACTCAGCAAACCTTGCATGGTTCCGTCTTCTCCACCACGTCCATGCAGGACAATAAAAGCGCGATCAAATTTACCTTCATTCAGCACAGTCGCAATATCACGACCGACATCCACACCATGCGCATCAATCCCCTGCGCTAGCAATGCTTTCAATACGGCATTGCCACTCAGCAAGGAAATTTCGCGTTCCGCTGACCAGCCACCCATTAGTACTGCAACTTTTCCAAACTCATTGCTCAGAGCACTCATGACTGCCTCTCTCCAACAATGTGAACTTCTGTTTGCAAACTAATACCGGTCTGATCCAACACCTGCTTTTGTACAAACTCAATCAAGTCCTCGATATCTGTTGCCGTTGCATGTTGATCATTAATAATGAAATTTGCGTGCTTTTCAGACACTACAGCACCACCTATTCGTTTTCCTTTTAAACCACATTGCTCAATTAAACGGGCAGCATGATCATTATCAGGATTGCGGAAAACGGAACCGCAATTAGCTGTACCTGTAGGCTGCGTTTCTGCGCGTTTAGCCAGCAACTGTTTAATATTTATCGACTCATTCATATCCGTATCAAATTTCAACAATGCAGAAACAAACCATTCATTCTTTGGTCCTTCAACACTTCGATATGCAATATTGTAATCTTCTGGTGATCTCTGATGAATTTCACCTTGATGATTAATCGTTTCAACACTGACCACATGTCGCCAGGTTTCTCCGCCAAATGCACCGGCATTCATCGCCAAAGCACCACCAACTAAACCCGGAATACCTGCAAAAAATTCCGCTCCAGATAAATTTTCACTAACACAAAATCGAGCCAACTTTGCACCTGGTACTCCAGCACCGACATACACACAATTATTTTCTCTACGTTCCAATTGTGACATCACTCCCTGAGTAGCAATCACGGTTCCACGAAAACCACCATCACGTACTAAGGTATTACTACCCAATCCCATCCACAATAAATTTTCTTTCTCTGGTAATGATTTAAGTAACACAGCCAGGTCATCAATATCTGCAGGCGTACAATAACGATCAACCTGACCACCTGTGCGCCAGCTAGTATGATTCGCCATCGATTCGTTATAACGAATCTCTCCTCTAATGTCTGATACAGAAATCAAGTTCGCAGCCTCCATCTCATAACCCCTCCTGCAACAAAGTAGGTAAATCTTCTGCCACTCTGCCAATAGAACCTGCACCCAATGTCAAAATAATATCGCCATCTTGAATAACTGCTCGTAAAGACTCCGCTACTTCTTCTACATCTTTAACAAAAACAGGATTCACTTTGCCGCGCGCACGAATCGCTGCACACAGAGAACGTCCGTCCGCACCAGTAATAACTTCTTCACCAGCAGCGTAAACTTCGGTCAACAATAAAACATCGACATCGGCCAACACGTCGGTAAAATCCTCAAACAAATCGCGCGTACGTGTATAACGATGCGGCTGAAAAACTAGTACCAAACGCTTGTCTGGCCAACCAGTTCTCACTGCCTGCAAGGTCGCTGCAACTTCAGTGGGATGATGGCCATAGTCATCAATTAATGTCACAGCACCTGCTGAAGTTTTAATCTCGCCATATGAATGCATGCGACGACCAACACCTTCAAATCCGGCCAAAGCAGATTGAATCGCCTCATCTTCAACGCCCAGCTCATGCGCTATCGCAATTGCCGCCAGGGCATTTAATACATTGTGATTACCCGGCATATTCAATGTAATCGCCAGCGGTTCATTTCGTTCTGGCAGCGTGACATCAAACGAGGTTAACATTCCCGACGACTTAATATTTGAAACATAAA
>JBEQLM010000167.1:0-4190 GCA_040325975.1 Gammaproteobacteria bacterium
AACACGTTGCTTATCAGGCAGATAACATCTTCACCATAGAACTCAAACCTATTGCCAAGGAGGCACTGGAAGAACAAAACAAATCAAAATTTGGCTACACTGGCGAGCGTTTGTCACTTAATTTTCAGGACATACCAGTGCGCGCGGTTCTACAACTTATTGCTGACTTCACTAGCCTGAATGTTGTCGTCAGTGACTCCGTCACTGGCAACCTTACTTTACGCCTAAAAAATGTCCCCTGGGATCAAGCGCTGGATATTATTTTGAAAGCAAAAGGGCTATCCAAACGTGAATCGGGTAATGTCATGCTGGTAGCTCCCAGTGAAGAAATCGCAGCTCAGGAAAAAATTGATCTTGAAGCATCTCAAGCTATTACAGAACTGGCACCATTGCGCAGTGTTTACTTTACTGTCAATTTTGCAAAAGTCACTGACCTAGAAAAATTATTCTCCGCTGCCGGCAAAGAGGGTGGCAGCAGCTTATTATCATCCCGTGGCAGCGTTATTGTTGATGAACGCACAAATACTCTGATCGTAAAAGATACCGATGAGGTTATTGCTGAATTACGACGCATCCTAATCAAACTGGATGTGCCAATTCGCCAGGTTCTAATCAGTTCACGCATTGTCATCGCTTCGAATGATTTCTCAAAAGAACTGGGGGTAAGATTTGGTGTCACTGATGTAAGCAGTAATGGTGTTGATGGTATTAAAACCGTATCGGGCACGATTACGTCGACTAATCAAATTGTTGGTGACGCTGTCGACAATCTATCCACAACCGGCAACGCTTTCCCTGTCGAACTGCCAACAGGTAGCACAGGTGGCCGACTGGATCGCCTAGGTGTCAATCTACCGGTTATCGGCACAAATGTCGGTGCTATCGCCTTCTCAGTACTAAAAGGGGGGTCTCTGGTTGATTTAGAGATCTCTGCTATGCAAAATGAAAACAAGGGAGAGGTTGTCTCCAGCCCACGTGTTGTCACGGCAGATAGGAATGAAGCATTTATTGAACAAGGTGTTGAAATTCCCTATCTATCCGCCACATCCAGTGGTGCTACATCGGTTGAATTCAAAAAAGCCGTAATGAGTATCAAGGTGACACCTCAAATCACCCCTGACGATAGAATTATTATGGACTTAACCGTAAATAAAGATTCTGTCGGTCAAGTGTTCGGTGGTATCCCAAGTATTGATACTCGAGAAGTGCAAACTCAGGTTCTGGTTAACAACGGTGACACTATCGTATTAGGTGGTATTTATGAACAAGTCACCCGTGATGAAGAAGATAAGGTTCCCCTATTAGGCGATTTACCTTTGATAGGCAGCTTATTCAGACACACACTAAAAAGTGACCAAAAAGCAGAGTTGCTAATATTTGTTACACCCAAAATTCTAAAGGAATCACTGTCGCTATAAAAACAGAGATGACATAGGTATAAACATGAACAATACAAGCAATTCAAAATTACTGGTTGTTCTTGCAACGGCTTTTTTGTTACTTGCTTGTACAGAAAAGGGTGTTCTAACCGCTCAAAATGGTACGACTGGTACGACTGGTACGACTGGTACCTTAACAACAGATTTCAGTAATATCGTATTAAAATCACATATTCCGAAAGAAATATCAGATGGTGCAGGTGGAGTCCTAACAACTGGGTATCAAGGATTCACTATGGGTAACTCTGATGCATCAATAGTTTATGATTTGGCGGCGTCTGATACCACATCTCACTTATTTAAAATTGATGCCAGTAACCCAGTAGAGCTTGCTACAACTGCAGATCCAGCAGGTTATTCATTTATGATTTCTGGAGATGGTACTAAGATATTATCTTATAACGGCGTTAGAGACATCATAGATTATACATCGGGAACTTTGCAGGCAATTGGGGCTGCGGCGGGAGCATTTCTTCCATATACAATTACTGATGCCGGGGATTTAGTCGCATTTTGGTCAAGAAAAGACCTTGCAGGGGGCAATGCGGGTCTTTTCAACCAGCTATTTACGCTCACCACAGATGGGAGCGAAGTTTACAACCAGATCACTTCATTTGGTATTGATTACTTAATCGAAAAAGTAACCATTTCAGGCGATGGTAGCAAAATATTTTTTTATTCAACTGATGATGTGTTAGGTGATGGAAGCAATGCAGATGGGTCTCAAGAATTATTTTCAATAGATTCAAATGGAACAAATCTTAGTCAACACACCACTCTTGATTCTGGGTTTATTAGTGAAATTCGTGTAAGCACTGATGGTGGAATGATATCCACTGTACTATCAAACTACAATAGTAGTACCACAAACGATCTGTACACTATAAACACCGCTACAGATGTATTGACTTATATAACAGATTTATCTCAAGCATCACGAGATTATGATTTATCAGCTGATGGAAATACAATTGCTTACGTGTATACAGATAGTGTCGCTGGCACTAGGGTAATATCACTGGTCAATACTGATGGAACATTAGAACGCAGTGTGCTTGTAACGACTACTGTGGGTGGCCTCAATAGTCCGCATATAAACACAGATGGCACTCAGATAACGTTCGACAGCGGTATCGACTTTGGCAAAGGAGTGACTATAGATGAGACTGTAACTCAAATATACACCCTTACGGTCATTTAACTTTTGTTAGCCATCTCCACACAAATATGGAGTTCCAGGGACAGGATACTTATCTTTTAGAACACCAGCCTTAGGATCATCAGGCTTTTTAAGAACCAATACTAATACCGCTCAGCTTTTTCAATAAAACACTGTTATCTACCATTACAATAATGCTTTACAAATTCATTGCTAGCTCAAAGACAATCTCATCTAAGACGCTGAATTCACGCCATATAACTGTATAATTCAGCTATGCAAAAATCGAGCATCTTCCTCATTGGCCCTATGGGCGCAGGTAAAACCACTATTGGCCGTCAGCTAGCGCGTCGGCTAAATATGGATTTTTATGATAGCGACCGTATTATTGAAGAACGAACCGGTGCCGATATCCCGCTGATTTTTGAAAAAGAAGGTGAGGCCGGTTTTCGTCAACGTGAAGCCGCGGTTATCGACGAATTCACCCAGAAAAGTCCTATTTTACTGGCCACTGGTGGTGGTGTGGTTTTAGATAAAAAAAATCGTCAGCATCTTAAATCACGCGGTACGGTGTTTTATTTAAGTAGTGATCTGAAATCTTTGCTGGAACGTACACACAAGGATAAAAATCGCCCTCTGTTGCACGCTGAAGAATCACCCGAAGTCATCCTCACCCGTCTGATTGAACAACGTGACCCGCTTTACCGGGAAACTGCTGATTATATTGTTGATACCAGCAATGACTCGCTACGCCACGTAATACAAGTTATTATTGGACACCTCGATATTTCCGAATAAATAATGCTGAAGAAACACCATGGCCGAATACTCTACACTCAAGGTTGATCTGGGTGACCGCAGTTACCCGATATATATTGGTCAAAACCTGCTCGATCAAGCCGATATTCTAAAAAAACACATCCCCGGTAACAGTGCCTTAATTGTTAGCAATGAAACCGTTGCTCCGCTGTATTTGAAAAAAGTTGAAGCCCTGCTTGGTGGCATCCGCTTCGAGAGCGTGATTCTTCCCGACGGTGAACAGTACAAAAATCTCGATGTGCTCAACACGATTTTTGATGCACTACTGACTCATCGCATGGATAGAAACACCACGATTATTGCCCTCGGCGGCGGAGTTGTTGGTGATATGGCAGGCTTTGCTGCGGCCAGTTATCAACGTGGTGTACACCTGATTCAGATACCCACTACCCTGCTCTCGCAGGTCGATTCATCGGTAGGTGGTAAAACTGGCGTTAACCATCCTCTGGGTAAAAATATGATCGGCGCCTTCTACCAACCACGCGCCGTGATTGCCGATACCAACACATTAAATACTTTGGATGATCGCCAATTAAGCTCAGGCCTGGCCGAAGTCATTAAATACGGTTTGATAAAAGACGCTAACTTCTTTGACTGGATTGATCAGAACATGGATGCGCTGCTGCAACGTGAGCCTAAAGCACTGGCTTACGCCATTGAGGTCTCCTGCCAGACCAAAGCTGATGTAGTCGCTGCCGATGAAAAAGAAAGCGGTCAACGCGCCCTGCTCAATCTTGGCCACACTTTTGGTCACGCTATCGAAACCGGTATGG
>JBEQLM010000168.1:0-4185 GCA_040325975.1 Gammaproteobacteria bacterium
CGGATATCGACACCGTTGAACGCGTAGAAATTATTCGTGATTTACGTTTGGGTATGTTTGACGTATTGGTTGGAATTAATTTACTGCGTGAAGGACTGGATTTACCCGAAGTTTCATTAGTCGCTATTTTGGATGCGGACAAAGAAGGTTTCTTACGCTCCGATCGATCACTCATTCAAAGCATCGGCCGTGCTGCACGTAATATTCGCGGCAAGGCTATTTTGTATGCGGATAGAATTACCGGCTCGATGGAACGTTCCATTGCGATTACAGAACAACGTAGAGAAAAACAGCGAGCGCATAACGAAAAGATGGGCATTACTCCGCAGGGAATTACCAAAAAAGTCACCGATGTTCTGGAATCTGGTTACGACAATAAACATTTAACAAAACAGGGCAGGGATAGTTTAAGAGTGGCGGAAGAGCGTGCGCATTACGCGGCGTTGACACCCAAGCAATTATCGAAAGAAATTGAAAAGCTTGAAAATAATATGTACGAGCATGCAAAGAATCTTGAGTTTGAAGAAGCCGCCGCGATTCGTGACAGGTTGGAAGAAATGAAACGTTTAGCGTTGGGGCCTGCTTAAATTTTATCTGTCCATTTAGTCTGGAAGTGAATATCAAAAGTACGCTAAAGCAGACCTACAAATTTTTTATTTTTACTTCTGAGTTCGGCCAATAGGCATTCAGATAATATGATTTGGGTCAAACAGATAATTATCAGTTCTTAAACGTGGTTCATTTTTTAGGTTTATTTCATGAAGTAATGCTAATGTGAACATTATTAATGTAGACGTAGCTCAGCGCTAACTATTCAAGTGAGGCATGGCACTGGAATATACAAATCATGACAACTAGTACCTTAGCGTTAATCATTCTCGCCGCGATTCTGGCACAGGTCGCTGTTGTGATGCTGTTTGGTCTTTATCGCCGTAAACGCCAATATCGAGACCTGGATGAGCGAACAAGTGGTGCAAAGAATGTACTCAAACCCAATGCAGCGACTCGTTCTTCAACTGAGCCGTCTGGCTCTGCCCCCTCCTGGGATAGCTTTAAAGAATTTATCGTTCAACGTCGTGAAATAGAAGATGGCAATAACTCTGTCTGCTCCTTTTATCTTGTGCCGACTGATGGCAAACCCCTGGACACTTTTAAACCTGGACAGTTTCTTACCTTCAAGCTGCAGATTGAAGATCCGAACACACATAAATTAAAATCCGTGGTGCGTTGCTACTCCCTCTCAGATGCCCCCAGACCTGACCATTACAGGATATCGATTAAACGAATTCCTGCTCCGGCCGATCAGCCTGATGTGCCAGCTGGTGTCTCCTCCGGTTTCTTCCACGATCGTGTGCAGGAGGACCGCCGACTTTTGGTTAAAGCACCATCCGGTCATTTTCACCTGATGGAAGAAGAACCGCTGCCCATTGTATTGATTGGCGGCGGTATCGGTATCACCCCGATGTTAAGCATCCTTAATACTGTGCTGGAAACCGGAATAAATCGTCAGATATGGCTGTTTTACGGTGTGCGTAATGGTGATGAGCACATCATGAAGGAGCATCTGAAGTCACTTGCCAGCACGCATGACAACTTCCATCTGCGCGTCTGTTACAGCGCACCCAATGAAAATGATGTGGAGGGCGTTGATTACCAACACAACGGCTGGGTAGCTATTCCGCTGCTCCGCGCCACCCTCAAACTAATGCGCTACCAGTTCTATGTTTGCGGCCCCAAGCCAATGATGGAAATGCTGGTTCCTGGACTGGAAGACTGGGGTGTGGATAGCGGTGATATTTACTACGAATCTTTTGGTCCCGCCACTCTAATCAAACACGAGAAAGCGGCACCATCAGCCACTGCACAGCCCATCACTGTCACCTTCAGCCGATCCGGCAAAAGCATCCTCTGGGACTCTGCTGCTGATTCACTATTGGAATTTGCCGAGGCCAACGATATTGAAGTGGACTCGGGTTGCCGTGCTGGCAGTTGTGGTTCCTGTCAGACGGCAGTGAAAACTGGCGAGGTCGACTATAACCAGGAGCCTGATGCCGATGTGATGCCCGGGCACTGCCTGTTGTGTATTTCTACACCAAAAAGCGACCTTACATTGGACGCTTAAGGAATAACTATGGAACGATCACTCATACGTAAAGAAGTAATCCCCTTCCTGAAGATGTTCGGTGCACTGATTCTGGCGACCGCCATCACGGATGCGTTGCTGCACCTGTTCGATCTGGTCTGGGTCGGGCGTTGGCTTGGCATACCGGGCGTTATTCTGATTCTGTTGTCCTTTTTTTACTCCATGCGTAAACGTAAAAAGATCAGTTTTGGCAAGCCCAAAACTTTGCTTATCCTGCATGAAACCCTGACCTGGATGGGTGCGCTGATGATTCTGGTGCATGCCGGCATTCATATTTACACCATCCTGCCATGGCTGGCCTTAATCGCTATGATGGTCAACGTCATCAGCGGCATGACCGGCAAGTATTTGCTGGATCGTTCGCGCCGCTTCCTGGCTGAAAAGAAGCAGCTCTATTCGCAGCAAGGTTTGTCTGAAGAGGCGATCGAAAAGAAACTGTTCTGGGATGCCACCACCTTCGATGTGATGAAAAAATGGCGTGCGGTACATCTGCCGATCACACTGGCCTTCGCCGTGCTTGGCATCACCCACATTCTGAGTATCTTTATGTTCTGGGAATGGAAATGAAAAACAAAACTGTCATCCTCATTGTTGCTGTTAATCTGGCCGCCCTGGTTCTGCTGGCGATATTCTCGCCACAGCTGATGGTCAGTCCAGGAAAACCCATTGATGCCCATGCCGAACTGGCTACAGATTGTTTTGCCTGCCACACACCTTTTATTGGCAGCCCAGCCGCGAAGTGCATCGCCTGCCACAAAGTAGAAGAGATTGGCAAAAAAACCACCAAAGGTCTGGCTATCGAAAAGGAAAAGAAGAACGTCGCCTTTCACCAGAAACTAATCGAAGATGATTGTGTCTCCTGCCACAGCGACCACAAGGGCGTGAAAGCTTTCCGTCCCATTAGTCATTTCTCACACAACTTACTTGAAAAGACTTTGCAGAAGCAGTGCGACAGTTGCCACAGCAATCCAGTCGATGACCTGCATCGGAAGGTCAAAGGAAATTGTGGACAGTGTCATACTCAGGAAGCCTGGATACCGGCCAGCTTCGAACATGAAAAATTCTTCAGCTTCGATAAAGACCACGATACCGAATGTGAAACCTGCCACATAAACAACGACTACGCTGACTACACCTGCTACGGCTGCCACGAACACTCCCGATCAGAAATTCGGGAAGAACATGTTGAAGAAGGCATTCGTGACTATGAAAACTGTACTGAATGTCATCGTAGCGGTGATGAAGATGAAGCGAAACGTATCTGGCGTTCCAAAGATTTTAGTACGGGCACGAATCGGGACAAAAAAAGAAAAAACAGGCATCGCGATGATGACGATGATGACGATGATGACGATGACTAGGAAAACCAGATTAGAGAGCAATTCTTTCTAATAGCCTAATTTACAATTATTCTCTGCACCTCCGCCGTATTATTAGCATCGAAAAAAGCGAAAAAAGGGGTCAAGTCTTTCATTGTTTAAGGCTGAAAGCATAAGAAGTTCGGCTCATTTGATGAGCGTCCGCTTTGGGTCGACATCGGAAGTCCAGCTGAAATTGTTGAATGTCTGTTTGTGTTTGTTGATATAACTTGAGCCACTACAAATTAAAAATACCACGCCAAATCAGCCTGTATGAAATTATCCTGACGAAAATCGTATAAAGGTTTACCGGCGACGGTGTTGCTGAAGGCTCTGGCTTCGAGTGTCAGTTTGAGGCTATCGCCCAGGCGGCGACTGGCTTCGATGAAGCTGGCGACGACTGATTCGTCGAGGTCGGTGATGATGCCCAGTAAAACTTCGGTGCTTTGTGTATCATTCCGCGCCCAGCGTAGGGCAGTGGTGATGTCGTTCTGGAACGGTGATCTGGCGAGTTCGTTGCGGTCATCGTAGAGGTATTCAATGACGATACCGAGGTCGCTGTCGGTTTCGAAAATACCGTAGAGTGTGTATTCAAAACCGGCAGTGGTGGCGATGTATTTTTCGCTATTACTTTTTCTTGAAATTGCTTCCAGTTTCCACGTCCAGTCTTCAACGATGGCCTGC
>JBEQLM010000169.1:0-4184 GCA_040325975.1 Gammaproteobacteria bacterium
AGTTTTCTGTCGGCGAAGTCATTGATCAGACAACCGGCAGAACGCATCAGCAACACGCCAGTGATAAAAATTAAAAGATGGTCGATTTGCGGTGCGCCATTGGACGCTGCCAGCAAACCCCACAAGGTCGGCCACATTAATAACCAGTAACCGATCGGCCGGTTGATGCGGAGTAGTTCTATCCAGTCTTTGGCTTGACCGATGGGAGTAAAAGCAAAGCTGTAGTTTGTGCTGTTCATGACTTGCGCGTTTTACAGATTGGCTTCGTTATTTTGTTTCTTGTTAGTAAGCAGCGGCAGGTTCAGTATGATCAGTCCCGCGATAATGCCCGCCATGCCTTCATAGACGGCGCTGTGCCAGCCCAGATAACGCCAGATCATGGCGACAGACAAACCGGTGAGAACAGCCAATATGCTTAATTTCTGACTCGGTTTGCCGCCCAGGCTTAACACGATGAGTAAGGGTGCAAAGGCACTGGCAAGCCCGGACCATGCCAGGATAACAAGACTGAATACGCTCTGGCCGTTAACTAAAGCCCATGACAGAGCAGCCAGTGTGATCAGCAGTGTTGTCGCTTTAAGTAAAAAAGTGTTTTCAACTTTGTGTGGTAACAGATCATGCGTGATAGCAGCCGAACAGCTGAGAACCAGTGAGTCAGCAGTAGACATGGTGGCAGCAAATATACCAGCAAGTATCAGGCCGACAAGTACCGGCGAAAGTAGCTCAAGCGCCATGGTCGGCAATGCCAGTTCGGCATCGAAGCTGCCGTCATTGGCCAGGTAAATGCGAGACAGCAGACCCACGCCGGTTGCCATCGCATAAAACGCGGTAAACCACAGGTAGTACCAGAGCCTTGCCTGATTCATTTTTTGATTACTTGTCAGCGTCATAAAACGAACCATGATGTGGGGTTGGCCGATGACGGAGAAGCCGGCAAAGGCCCAGCTGATAGCAAACAGCACACCGCCTGCCAGACCAGGAAGTGCCAGGTCTTTGGGGAACCAGTCGAGAAAACCGTCCACTGCATTCATTTGTGAAATACTGGCATCGATGCCGCCCAGTGAGCTGGTGGCGACAAAAAGCAGTATGGCCATGGCAACGATCATCACCACCGACTGTGCGGCATCCGTCCAGATAGAAGCGCGGATGCCACCGGCGATGCAATACACAGCGACCAGTACTGCGCCTATGACTGCACCCGCCCATATCGGCCAGTCGAATAACACGTGCAGTGCTTTACCGCCAGCGACGAGCTGGGCGCTGGCATAGGCAAGAAGAAAGATGAGCGAGATAAGCCCGATGATGCGTTGCAGGTTGTCCTGCTTGCCATTGTTATACCAGTTGCTGAGCACGCCAGCATAACTGACTTCACCGGATAATTCTGTGGCTGTACGCAGGCGGCGATGGACAAATGTCGATGCCAGAAAATCACCAACGATCCATCCTAACATCAACCATATCGAGGCGAGGCCGGTGGCATATGTGTAACCGATAACGCCGATAAACATGTATCCGCTGTTGTTGGTGGCAACAGCGGATAAACCAACCAGTGTCGGTGAAATCGAACTGCTGGCTAAATAATAATCCTGCTTGGTGCCACTGCTCTTGCGTGCTGAAGAGACGCCGATGACAACAAATAGAAGCAAAAAAAACAGAAAAGAAATTATCATAATATTGTGTATAAGTTCGCCATCAGTCTTGAGAGCAGGCTGCAGGCACTTTGCGCTTGCGTCTATTTTAAATAGTTATTACTAAAGTATTTTCTCTGCTTCCAGTTCATATGCACCGTCAGCGTTATGTACTTCTTTGCCGGTAACCGGCGGATTAAATACACAGGCCATCTTCATTTCTTTAAAGGCACGCAGGATGTGTTTGTCATGTTTATCGAGGACATAAACAGTGCCCGGTTTTATCGGGTATTTCCTGTTGCCGTCCGGGCCATCACCCAGGGTTTCGACTTCACCTTCACCTGACATGCAATACACCGATTCCAGATGGTTTTGATAGTGCATTTGAAAATCGGCACCCTCGTAGATGGTCGTGATGTGGAAGGAAAAGCCCATATTGTCATCCTTCAGCAACAGTCGGACGCTGTCCCAGTTACCGTTGGGATCTTCGACTCGGCGCTCTGTCTTTTCCGCTTCCTCTAGGGTTCTAACAATCATTGTTACTTTTTCTCTGAAGGTATTATTCGGCGTTGTACTTTGTTTAAAAGTGTTCGCCGTCGATTAATCGTCTACTCGTACATCATCAAAGTAATCGGACTCTTCGGGAATGGAATCTTCTTTCGCACACACTTCTTTTACAGCCTGTTCCACGATGTCGATGCCTTTTTTCAGGTTTTCATCACTGGTTATCAGGGGGCATAAAAACTTAACCACCTGGTCATCGGCACCACTGGTTTCGATAATCAGGCCTTGTTGAAAACAAGCATGCGTAATTTTTCCAGCAATATCACCGTTGACGCAATTAATACCCAGAAACATACCGCGACCGCGGCAAGTGAAGTTACCTTCACCATATTGCTCGGCAATCGCGTCGAGGCGCTCAGCCACGTATTTGCCTTTGCGCTTTACCTCATTGGAAAAGGTATCATCAGACCAGTAATGATCAATGGCCGCTTTGGCCGTAACAAAGGCAAAATTATTGCCGCGGAAGGTGCCGTTATGTTCGCCCGGTTTCCACTGGTCTAATTCAGGTTTGATGAGCACCACGGCAAAAGGTGTACCGTAACCACCGAGTGATTTTGAGAGGGTGATGATGTCGGGTTTGATGCCAGCTTCTTCGAAACTGAAATAGGTTCCTGTACGTCCGCAACCGGCCTGGATATCATCGACGATCAATAAAATGTCATGCTCTCTACAGATAGCCTCAAGGTTTCTTAACCACTCATAACTGGCGACATTAATACCGCCTTCACCCTGCACGGTTTCAACGATAACGGCAGCGGGCAGATCAACACCGCTGCTCGAATCGGAGAGAACTTTTTCAAGATAAGCGGTGGTATCGATATCGTCCCCCAGGTAACCGTCATAAGGCATACGAAAAGTACCACTTAGACTGACGCCGGCTGCACCCCGGTGATGCGAGTTGCCGGTCGCGGCAAGCGCACCCAGACTGACACCATGAAAGCCGTTGGTGAAAGCGATGATATGTTCACGCCCGGTAACGTTTCTTGCCAGTTTTAATGCCGCTTCCACGGCGTTAGTGCCGGTTGGCCCGGTAAACTGCATAACGTAATCATAAGCGCGGGGTTTAAGGATTTTTTCATTGAAGGTGATCAGGAACGCTTCTTTGGCCTTGGTATGTAGGTCCAGGCCATGGGTGATGCCATCTTCCTGTATATATTCCAGCAGTTTTTCTTTGAACAGTGGATTATTATGCCCGTAGTTCAGCGTACCGGCACCTGCGAGAAAATCAAGATACTGGTTACCGTCTTCGTCATACATGTATTCACCCTGTGCTTTATGAAAAATGCGGGGGAAAGCGCGTGCGTAACTTTGTACTTCCGATTCGATTTCGTCAAAAATTTTCATATGGATATCCTGACGCAATACTTAAGCGCCGTATTATTTTATTAAATGTAATGTTAGGTTTGGGCGAACTTGAACGGACCGATGCGTGCAAGGAGCTCAGTATCGTGCTCACCCGCAAGATGTTTGTCGCGGTCAAACATGACTGATTTCTCCAGCGTGGTTCCCAGCTTATTAGCGAGGCTTTCGAACAGCGCCCATGAAGCCTTATTTGATTCAGTGATGGTTGTTTCCAGATACGTGATCTGGTTACATTGCGGGCGATCGAGAATATGTTTCAGCATGTTGCCTGCCAGCCCAATGCCGCGTGCGCGTTCATCAACGGCTACCTGCCAGATAAAGAGAGTGTCTTCACGTTCAGGTATCAGGTAAGCAGAGATGAAACCGACCAGCTCTTCGTTCGTGTTGACTGTTTGCACAGCAGCCACCGAAGTGCCAGCAAAGTGCGTACACTGCAACAGATTGCAGTACATGGAGTTGGTATCAAGAGGTGGACAGCGGCCTATCAGGCGAAATACAGACGCACCATCATTGGGAGTTGGCGGGCGCAGCACTGTTTGTGGTTGAGATAAGCTCATAAATTATGAACTAATGGATTATACATTATCCACCATGAATTCTCAATTTGGATTAAAAAAACAAAAAGTTAGC
>JBEQLM010000016.1:0-15180 GCA_040325975.1 Gammaproteobacteria bacterium
AGCACAATCAATAAAACCATCAAACCCATAACGCTGACGATAACGGGTTCCATGATGCCGACAATAAAGGCGATCAGCGTGACTTGCTCACGTTCCAGTTGAGTAGATGCTCGTTGCAACATTTCTTCGAGCTTTCCACTGTTTTCACCACTGGCGATAAGTTGCAGAGTAATGGGCGGGAATAATTTACTGCTCGCCAGTGACTGGCTGATACTGCCACCTTCGCGCACCCGATCAGTGGCGGCAAGAATGGCATTGCGTAGCGGCAAGTTAACTACCACTTGCGCCGAAATGGTCATTGATTCCAGCACAGCAACACCGCTGCCAGACAGGATACTGAAGGTGCGGGTGAACAGTGCGGTGTATAAGCCGCGCACCAGTTTTTGTATCAACGGTAGTTTTAATAATAAGCGGTGATAGCGTTCCTGATGCACTGGTTGTTGAAGCATCACCTTCAGGCCGATGACCAGTGCTATAACGATAAAAATCACATAGACGCCATAGTTAACGACAAAATCACTGATGGTTATCAGTCCCAGGGTCAGACCGGGTAATTCTTCGCCAATATCATCGAAAACCGCCACCACCTGCGGCACCACGTAAGCCATCAAAAAGCCAACGATGAGGATGGCAAAGATGGTCAGGAAACCAGGATAGATCATCGCCTGGCTGACTTTGCTCTGTAGTTCCTGTCGATTTTCGGTGTAATCGGCGAGTCGTTCCAGCACGGTATCGAGATGACCGGATTTTTCACCGGCCTCGATGGTGGCGCAAAAAAGGTGGTTGAACACTTTTGGGTATTCTGCCAGACCCGCTGCTAGGTTATGACCTTCCATTACCTTTGAGCGTATCGCATACATCATGCTCTGGATGCGCGGTTTTTCAGATTGATTGGCCACGGCGGCCAGTGATTCTTCCAGCGGCAAAGCGGCCTGGACTAGCGTAGCCAGTTGTCGTGTGATTAAACAAAGCTCGGTTGAGTTGATGCCTCGCTGAAAAAGTTTAGAGCTGGCCAGTGATGATGTGTTTTTTTCAGATTTTTTCTTACTTACTTTGGTACTATCAATCTGTAAGGGAGTCAGGCCTTTATCACGCAGAATCTGGCGTACTTGCTTGGCGGTATCGGCTTCGATAACACCTTTTTTTTCTTTTCCCTTTTCGTCCAGAGCAATGTATTCGAAGGCGGCCATAATCTACTGTGGTATTAATCTTCGCGGCTAACGCGGATGACTTCTTCGAGCGAGGTAATGCCCTTCAGTATCATGCGTCTACCATCCTGGCGTAGGCTGGCAGATTTTGTTCTGGCGTGCTGCTCCATCTCGTGCTCACTGGCACCATCGTGAATCATATCCAGCAGGGTGTCATCGATGGGAACGAGCTCATACAAACCACTACGGCCTATATAGCCCTGATAGTTGCAGGCTTCACAGCCCTCGGACGTATAGACTTCAGTGTCGTCATCGGTCTCCATACCCAGCCATTCGCGTTCACTGTCAGTCGCAGTATGTGGTTTTCTGCAGTCGGGACAGAGATTGCGTACTAGGCGTTGAGCGAGAACGCCAACCAGGCTGGAAGCAAGCAGGAAGGGTTCAACGCCCATGTCACGCAGACGGGTGATAGCGCCGATGGCGGTGTTGGTATGCAAGGTAGATAGCACTAGATGTCCGGTCAAACTGGCTTGCACCGCAATCGAAGCGGTTTCGAGATCACGAATCTCACCGATCATGACGACATCAGGATCCTGTCGAAGTATGGAGCGCAGGCCGCGTGCAAAAGTCATATCGACCTTGGTATTGACCTGAGTTTGGCCGATGCCATCGATGTAATACTCAATCGGGTCTTCGACGGTCAGAATATTTCGAGATTTAACGTTGAGGCGTGATAGTCCGGCATAAAGCGTGGTGGTTTTACCCGAACCGGTGGGGCCGGTAACCAGAATAATGCCATGTGGTTTATGTAGCAGCTTATTGAGTTCATCACTGGCTGCCTCGGACATACCGAGCTGTTCCAGATCGAGTCGCCCAGCCTGTTTGTCGAGCAAACGCATTACTACGCGTTCACCGTGGCCTGAAGGCAGGGTGGAGACACGCACATCGACAGATCGACCGGCAACGCGTAATGAGATACGACCATCCTGCGGCAGGCGTTTTTCGGCAATATCCAGCTTGGCCATGACTTTAATACGCGAGATCACTAGAGGTGCAATATTGCTCGGTGGCTGCAAAATTTCGCGCAGCATACCGTCGACACGAAAACGGATTCGCATCCGGGTTTCAAAGGGTTCGATATGAATATCCGAGGCATCGACCTTGATGGCTTCGGTGAGCAGAGCGTTGATCAGGCGGATAATGGGTGCATCATCATCCGCCTCCATTAAGTCTTCGGGTTCGAGTGAACTGGCGAGTTCATCAAGATTGAGTTCATCGCCAACGCCTTCCATCATGGCCATGGCCTGATCACTGCCTTGTTCGTAAGTTTGTGCGAGTAGTGCGGCAAATTGCTCGTCGGAAGCAGGCGCGAGGTCGAGTTTACGACCGGTAGCGCGTTTTACTTCAGCCAGAATTAGCGGGCTGAAATTTTCACGATGCAAAATCTGGATGTGATCATCTTCGATCTGGCCAATCAGTACGCCATGACGTTTGGCAAAGGCATAAGGCAGTCTTTGCGGTGTCAGAATATCATTGGGAGATTCATAAACCTCAGAATTATCCGTCATTGTCTTCCCAGTCAAATTCATCTTCTGTTTCGATGGCTTCCGGTATTATATTTTTGACCTGTGCTTTTTCTAGTTTTCCCGGTATCAATGGTTCAAGTGTTGGTGATGCATCATCCAGTAAATCCAGTGGTTCGTCCTCAAACTGTAGCTGCTGGCTGCGCAGATAATTGTATTTTTCGTTGGTGATGTAGGCGGCATCGGTATCATCACGCAGAATGCTGGGGCGCAGGAATACCATCAGGTTTTGCTTGCTCTTGCTGGATGAGGTTGATCTGAATAAGGCACCAAGCAGTGGAATATCACCTAGTAGGGGGACTTTGCTCTCGCCTTCACTGACGGTTTCCTGAATCAGACCACCCAGAACCAGAATGCCGCCATCGTCGACCAGCACGCTGGTTTTAATCGAACGTTTACGCGTGGTAATACCGGTGACTTCACTGCCGGGGATGACGCTGGAGGTTTCCTGCTCCAGATCGAGCTTGATGGTGTCGCCTTCATTCACCTGAGGGGTGACTTTCAGGCTCAGGCCTACATCCTGCCGTTCGATAGTCTGGAAGGGATTGGCCGGATCGGTGCTGCCTGCGCTGGTGAATGAACCAGTAATAAAGGGAACATTTTCACCGACAATGATTTCGGCTTCTTCATTGTCCAGCGTGACGATACTGGGAGTGGAAAGAATATTGCTGGCATCATCGGTGGCCAATGCGCGCAATAACAGAGCATAACGGGTACCAGAGCTACTGGTTTTACCTGCGCCCAATGTTAGTCCTGGACTAATTAAGCTAGAGGGATCTGTGACTAGGCCACCAGCCGCAGCTAGAATGCTGCCCAGACCACCAAAATTGCTCATGCCAATGGGTATGTTCTGACTGGTGGACGTCGAACCATCGGCGGCCAGGCCGATACCCAGCTCCTTGTTGTTGCCTGCGGTGATTTCAGCAATGATGGCTTCTATCAGTACCTGTGCGCGGCGGATATCTAGCTGTCGGATAACCGATTTCAGACTTTTTAAAGTATTGGGGTCAGCGGTAATGATCAAGGCATTGGTATCATCATCGGCCTGAATATCAGCTTTTTGGGTAAAGGCAGATGAGTTAGAGGCGATATTTTTAGCTGCTACTGAGCCTCTGCCAGCAGATTTACCCACTGAACTCTGAATGCCGGTAAGAATTTTGACCAGATTTTCTGCCTTGGCATATTTCAGGTAGATAACATGAGTATTTCCAGCATCATCGTCCAGCGGTGTATCCAGTTGCATAATGGTAGTGCGGGCTTTTAGTCGAGCGCTGGGCTCGCCTGTCATTAAGATGCTGTTGGTTCGCTCGTCAGCTGCCATATTAATCTTTTTGGCTTGGTTTTTTGGGGCTCCTGTGGTCTGGTACAAAGAATTAACGATGCGTACCAGTTCTTTGGCTGAAGCATGTTTGAGTTGAATAATTTCTAGCTGGTCACTTTCAGGGCGATCTACACGGCCAATGATTTTCATCAGGCGCTGAATGTTTCCTGCATGATCAGTAATAATCAGACTGTTGGTTGGTGCATAAGCGGCAAGATGTCCTTGTTGTGGAACCAGTGGTCTCAGGATGGGTACCAGTTGTGCTGCCGGTACATGATCCATACGTATTACTTTGGTCACCAGAGCATCACCCGATGGACTATGTTTGCCGACGTTCATTGGTACGGTGCCTTGCTTGGCGTTGACCTCGGGGATGATTTTAATCACCGAGCCTGTGGTGACAGCGGCAAAACCATGTACCTGTAACACTGAAAGAAAAACTTCGTAAACTTCGTCTTTCGACATGGTATTGGCCGAAACCACGGTGACCTTGGCTTTGATGCGCGGGTCGATGATGAAGTTTTTGCCAGTGAATTTTGAAACCGTGCTGATCAGGGCGCGAATATCAGCATCTTTAAGATTCAAAGTAATTTCTTCAGCCAGAACAGAAAAACTAAAAAATAGCAGGAAGATAAAACTACAGGCGATGCCGAGTGTTTGATGGATGGCTGGTTTAATTCTCGAACTGATCATGCATAAAATCCTGTTGCGTTTTTGCGTATCCGGTGATGTTTATTGTAACTGAATATTAAGCGGTATTTCGGCACCGTTTCTTTTTACAGTAATGTTGACATTATTTGCCGAGCGAAGTGCGTTCAATGCGCTAATGCTATTTTTCATATCATCGAGTTTGACACCATTGATTGAGGTGATGACATCGGATGGCTCAAGTCCTGCCTGTGTAAGCAGATCACTATTTTGTTGGGCCTGTAGGCGATAACCGATTTGTTTACCATTTTCTCTGACCACAACCGGTAAGGCATGTTTACGGAAGGCGGCTGGGTTTCTAATTATGTCGCTACGAATATCTTTAAGCTTTTGTGAAGAGGCTGTTGATATTGTCGATGCTGACGACGGCCTCATATTGCTAGTAGATGTCAGGTCAGAACCCTTGCTCTTCTCTAAACGTAAAGTTTCGAGTCGCCCCTGACGTTCCAGAATAATATGCTCAGGATGAATTTCCTTCAGCGTTATACCGCCCGGAATTTTGTCACCGATGCCGTATATTTCTTCTTTACCTCTTTTGCCCTGGGCAATAATCGCGCTGGCAATTTCTGGCGTACCCGCAGCCAGTACACCCTTTAAAACCAGATTAAGTTTTGTTTCTGGCAATTTGTCGGTACTAACGGTTTTTGTTTCAGCAGTACCAAAGAGGTGGGCGCTGCTCAGATTGCGAAAAGCCTGTTGTTGAGATTGTTTTGCGTTGCTGAGGTTTTTATTTGTAACAGAGGATGATGGCACACTAACTGTCATGGTTTCAGTCCCGGAGTCATCCAACAACGTCCAGATGATCTCAGAAAGCAATTGTGCGCAGGCAATAATCAGCACGAAATTGATAATAACAGGCAAGCGCTTCAACAGTGGTTGAAGTTGTTCTGTCTGGTTAATCAGTTGACTGAATGTTTGGTTCATCTGGTATGGCTTAAGCTGTTTGGCATAAAGGCGCTAATCTTAGCAGGATGAGGTTATTAACGCAGTATATAGAAGGTTTTTCAGCGACTAATCCACTTATTTTCCATCTGCACGACAAAAGCGGTAGAGGGCTATTTCGCTGAATAGATTAGGAAATAATTTCATCATTAGTGAGCTGCGACTGTGGGTGTGATCAACAAAAGTACGCTCAAGAATTTTGATGCCATGTTGACGACAGAAAATCTCAAAATCCTGTACCGTGCAGAGGTGGATATTGGGTGTGTCATACCAGCGATTAGGCAGGCTCTTGGTCACCGGCATATAACCGCCTAATGCCAGTTGCATACGACCTTTCCAGTGCGCCATATTGGGGAAGGTGACGATACCCTCTTTGCCAACACGCAGCATTTCTTCGATCAGCTTGTCGGGATGAGCGGTGGCTTGCAATGTTTGGCTCATGATGACGTAATCAAAACTATTGTCTGAAAAATAGCCCTGCAAGCCTTTGTTCAAGTCAGACTGAATGATATTCAAATTATTGCCGAGACACGCTTCTATATTTTTTTCATCAATTTCCAGACCAATGCCACGTATTTGTTGCTGATCTCGCAGGTATTTGAGCAGAGTGCCGTCACCACAGCCCAGATCCAGTATGGATGATCCTGGTTTGATCCACTCAGCGATAATGGCAAGATCGGCGCGCATTATTGGATAGCCTCACGAATACTTTTCATATAGCTGTGGAAAACGTTCATGTAATGGGGAATGGGGATCAAAAAAGCATCATGGCCATGATGTGCTTCAATCTCCACATAACTAACCTGTTTGCCTGCATCCAGTAGGGCTTTGACAATTTCCCGCGAACGCTCGGGTGCAAAACGCCAGTCTGAAGTGAAAGACATCACCATGAATTTCGCCGTGGCTTTGTCGAAGGTGGCGGCCAGATCATGATCATATTCTCTAGCGGGATCAAAGTAATCCAGCGCTTTGGTCATTAACAGATAAGTGTTAGCGTCGAAACGATCAACAAATGATTTGCCCTGATAACGCAAATAACTTTCGACCTGAAAGTCCACATCAAAACCAAAGCTGAGCTTGCCTTCGCGTAACTCCCGGCCAAATTTTTCGCGCATGGAGTCATCAGAAAGATAAGTGATATGCCCCAGCATTCGGGCCAGCATCAGGCCGCGGCGAGGCACGCTATTGTTTTCCAGATAGTGACCTTCGTGGAAATCGGGGTCGGACATGATTGACTGTCGTGCGACTTCATTAAAGGCGATATTCTGCGCGGATAATTTTGGTGCGGCAGCGATGACTAATGCATATTTAATTAGGTCAGGGTAATCGATAGACCATTGCATTACCTGCATGCCACCCAAACTACCGCCAATCACGGCGCACCAGTGGCCGATGTTTAATGCCAGCATCAGGCGATGCTGGCTATTAACCCAGTCTCTAACTGTGACAATGGGAAAGTCCGGCCCCCAATATTTGTTGGTTCCCGGTTTTTTTGTATTTGGACCACTGGATCCCTTGCAACTACCTAGATTGTTCAGGCAAACCACGTGAAAATGATTGGTATCTATGGGCTTGCCGGGGCCGATGCTGCTATCCCACCAGCCCGGTTTACGATCTTCCATTGAGTGGTAACCGGCAGCGTGCTGGTCACCAGACAGGGCGTGGCAAATCAGAATGGCATTGTTGCCAGCTTCATTAAGCTCACCGTAAGTTTCGTAGGCAATGTCGTATTCAGATAAAACTTTTCCACACTCAAGCTCCAGAGGCTCTGAAAAATGCAGCGTTTTGCTTTCGATGATTCCTACGGAATCTTGTGGTATTGAATCTGGCATGGATGCTTGAGTTTGTTTTTTAGCAAGTCTAAACGTTGAAGTATAGGGCTTCAATCACTGGATGGCGACTATATCATGTGTTGTTGGATGGCTTCGGGCAAAACCCTGGGTTGTGGAATCAATAGTCGCTTGTTTCTACCAGTTTCACCGGAAAGCAGTGTGATGCTGGATTTGGCGACTTTGAATGTTCTGGCCAAAAAGGCAATCAGATGTTGGTTGGCTTTGCCGTCAACTGGCGGTGCTGTAATTCGTATTTTGATGAAGTCGTCATTGTATTCCGCAAAGGCGTCGTTGGCGGCGCGGGGTTGTACGCGCACGTTGAGAATTAAATCATCGTCCTGCCATTTGAAAAACACCGTGATCAAAAGAGGGTAAATAGATAAAGCGCAAGGCGTTTGGCAAACATGAGGCCAATTAAGGCTGCTATGGTTGAAAGATCTAAACCACCCATTATCGGCAGGCGTTTTCTGATAGGCGTCAAAATGGGACGAGTCAGACTATTGAGTAGCGCAGAGACGGGGTTGTATGGATCAGGATTTACCCAGCTCAGGATGGCTTGCAGAAAGACCGCGAAGATGAAGATATCAAAAATTAATTCGACCAGGTCATACAGGCTTCTGATAAGCAGGGCAATGATGGAGGGTTGTATGCCGCCCAGTGCTAACAAGATGCTCAGTTTGGTAATGATCAGCAACATAACCAGTGCCAGTGAGGCGATGTCAACACCACGGAAACTGGGAATGATGCGTCGAGCTATGACTACGGGTTTTTGCGTGGCTTTGACAATGAATTGTGAAATAGGATTATAAAAGTCGGCACCAACCTGCTGAAGCAGGAAGCGTAATAATACGATGGCGATATAAATATCGAACAGGGTATCGATTAGAAATATCAAAGGATTGTCGTGGTTCATGATGGATCTTTGCTCAGTTCATCGGCCAGTGATTGTGATCGCTCGTTGGCGGCTATTAGTGCGTCTTCAACCAGTTTTTCAAAATGGGCATTTTGGAAGCTGTTAATCGCCTGTTCTGTAGTGCCACCTTTAGAAGTGACGCGTGCTCGTAAGGTGGCAGTATCAACATCAGTGTTATTGGCCATTAGTGCCGCACCCAAAGCGGTTTGTAGCACCAACTTTTCCGCGGTTTCAGCTTCCAGGCCTAATTTGATACCGGCCTGCTGCATGGCTTCCATCAACAGGAAAAAATAAGCAGGGCCGCTACCAGAGACAGCGGTGACGGCATCCAGTTCCTCTTCTTTATTAACCCACAAGGTGATACCGACGGCCTGTAGAATTTTTTCAGCCAGAGTTTTTTGTGAGGCGTTAACTTGCGGGTTTGCATAAAGCCCGGTTGCGCCGGTTTGCAATAACGATGGCGTATTTGGCATGCAGCGCACAATGGCCTGATTTCCGCCCAGCCAGCGATCAATGTCGGCACTGCGTACACCGGCGGCAATGGAAATGAAGAGCGGTGATTTGTTTGATTGTTGGAGCACTTCGTTGAGTGCTCGGCAAACCACCTGGAGTAGCTGAGGTTTGACGGCGAGTACCACGACATCGGCACTAAGGGTATCAGTATTCTCCTCGGTGGCTTGAATATCAAACTGCTGCGTTAATTGTTTGCGTTGTTCTGCGTCAGGTTCAGCGACAAGAATATTGATGGATTGTTCTGAGGATGATATCAGGCCACCGATGAGACTGGAGGCCATGTTGCCACCGCCGATAAAAGCTATTGATGTGCTCATTTGATCGATTTCAATTCCAAAGCGAGTTTTTAGATTGAAAATTCTAACATAGCCTGCGCAGTGCTTTCGCCGCTGATAAAAAATATCTGAATAAGACGGCAAAATAAGGTGAAGCTCGATGAATTGTTGGCTATAAGTAGTAGGATGTATGAGTGCTCAGTCTGTATTGTAGATTTTGTGCTTCTGAATCAGAGAATAATGAACAGAAATATTTGGGGGAATTGATGGATATTGCACAACTTCTGGCATTTAGTGTCAAGAATGGGGCTTCGGATTTACATTTATCTGCAGGTCTACCACCGATGATCCGCGTTGATGGTGATGTTAGACGTATCAATGTGGATTTGATGGAGCACGAAGATGTTCATAGCATGGTGTATGACATCATGAATGATAAACAACGTAAGACTTTTGAGGAATATTGGGAAACCGACTTCTCCTTCGAGATCCCGGGTCTGGCGCGTTTTCGTGTTAATGCCTTTAATCACAACCGTGGTGCCGGTGCGGTGTTTCGTACTATTCCATCCAAGATTTTGTCGCTGGAAGACCTTGGCGCACCGAAGATTTTTGAAAGTATCGCTGATACACCACGTGGTATGGTATTAGTAACTGGACCAACGGGTTCGGGTAAATCAACAACATTAGCAGCGATGGTTAATTATGTTAATGAAAATCACTATGGACACATTTTGACTATTGAGGATCCTATCGAGTTTGTTCACCGCTCGAAAAGTTCACTGATCTCCCAACGTGAAGTTGGACCTCACACCCACTCATTTGCCAATTCACTGAAAAGTGCACTGCGTGAGGATCCCGATGTTATTCTGGTGGGTGAGCTGCGTGATCTTGAAACCATTGAATTAGCTTTATCCGCCGCTGAAACAGGTCATTTGGTGTTTGGTACTTTGCATACCAGTTCGGCGGCGAAGACCGTTGACCGTATTGTTGATGTGTTCCCGGCGGCAGAAAAAGAAATGGTTCGAGCCATGATGTCTGAGTCATTACGTGCGGTAATTTCCCAGACCTTGTTGAAAAAAATTGGTGGTGGCCGAATTGCTGCCCATGAGATTATGATTGGTACCCCAGCGATTCGTAATCTGATTCGTGAAAATAAGATTGCTCAGATGTATTCAGCTATTCAAACCGGTCAGGGCATCGGTATGCAGACACTGGATCAGAATCTGGAGCAATTATTGCAGAAAGGTTTGATTGGTAAAGATGAAGCCAGAAGTAAAGCCGCGAATAAAGATAATTTTTAAAATTATTTTTATCGTACCTGATGAATATAAAAATAGATGAGGTGATCTTAGATGGATCGCGATAAGGCTATACGATATATGCACGACCTTCTGCGCACTATGGTGCAGAAAGGTGGTTCAGATTTATTTATTACTGCTGGCGCACCACCCTCGGCTAAGGTGGATGGAGTGATGGATGCATTGTCGAATCAGGCACTGAGCCCTCAGCATACCCAGGTTCTGGTGCGTTCATTGATGAACGACAAACAATCAGCAGAGTTTGATGCAACTCAGGAATGTAATTTTGCCATTAGCTTGCCGGGTGTTTCGCGTTTTCGTGTCAATGCTTTTACACAGCGTGGTTCGGTGGGCGTTGTGCTGCGTACTATTCGTTCGGATATTCCTGAGCTTAAGGATCTGAATTTGCCAGTTGTGCTAGAAGAAATCGCCATGACCAAACGTGGTCTGGTTATTTTTGTTGGTGCGACTGGTTCCGGTAAATCAACTTCGCTGGCAGCGATGGTCGGTTACCGAAATAAAAACAGCAAGGGTCATATTATTACTATTGAAGACCCAATTGAGTTTGTGCATAACCATGAGGGCTGTATCGTTACTCAACGTGAAGTCGGTGTGGATACAGAGAGCTATGAAATTGCGCTGAAAAACACTTTGCGACAGGCGCCGGATGTCATCCTGATTGGTGAGATTCGAGATCGTGAAACTATGGATTATGCGATTGCTTTCGCAGAGACCGGGCATCTGTGTTTGTCTACCTTGCATGCCAATAGCACCAATCAGGCACTGGATCGTATTATCAACTTTTTCCCTGAAGAGCGTCGTCCGCAATTGCTGATGGATCTATCGTTGAATTTAAAGAGTTTGATTTCTCAACGATTGATACCTTCTATTACTGGTGAGGGTCGTGTTGCTGCGGTGGAAGTGATGATTAATACACCATTGATGTCAGATATGATTTTCAAGGGTCAGGTTCATGAAATTAAAGAGCTGATGGCTAAGTCTAATGAAGCGGGTATGCAGACCTTTGACCAGGCTTTGTTTAATCTTACTGAGAGCGGCCTGATTACTTTTGAAGATGCCCTGCGTAATGCTGACTCGGTAAATGATTTGAGATTAAGAATGAAGCTTGAGGGTAAGGGTGCTAAGAAAGGGAATTTGATGGATGATCTGGATGGTCTTCAGATGGCGGCAGATCCATCTGAAGACAAATCGAGTATGCTCAGGTAGTTGCATTTAGGAGACAGGAAAATGAATTTACAGCCTTATCTTAAATTGATGTCCGAACAGCAGGCTTCGGATATATATTTCACCACCGGTGCGCCGGTGAGCGTGCGTATCGAAGGCACCATGCGCCCCGTGGGCAAAAGCATGTTGACGCCCGGCATGACTAAGAAATTAGCCTATGATTTATTGACGCCTGTACAAATCAAGGATTTTGAAAAAAATCTTGAATTTAATATGGGTATGTCCTACACCGATCTTGGTCGATTCCGCGTCAATATTTATATGCAGCGTGGTGAAGTTTCGATGGTGATTCGCTATATCCGATCTGATATTCCTACTCTGGATAAACTCGGCTTGCCCGATTTGTACAAAAAAATGATCAGTCAGAAGAAAGGTCTGGTGCTGGTGGTGGGTGCAACCGGCATGGGGAAATCGACCTCATTGGCGTCAATGATCGATTATCGTAATGGAAATGAAACAGGGCATATTCTGACCATTGAAGATCCTATCGAATTTATGTTCCGCCATAAAAAATCGATTGTCGGGCAACGCGAAATTGGGCTGGATACGCTCTCATTTGATAATGCTTTGCGTGAAGCCATGCGCGAGACACCTGATTTAATCATGATTGGTGAAGCCCGTGATAAAGTGGCAATGCAATCGGCTTTGAGGTATGCAGACACAGGTCATCTCTGTTTAACAACCATGCATGCCACCAATGCTAATCAGACGCTGGATCGTATATTGAATTTCTTCCCAAATGATGCGCACAATCAGATTTTGATGGATTTATCACTCAATTTGAATGCCATACTGGCACAACGTCTGGTGCCTTCTGTCGATGGGGTCAGAGTTGCAGCCGTCGAAATCATGATCAATACGCCTTATATTTCCAGTTTGATACGTGAAGCAGATTTCAATAGTATCAAAGGCGTGATGGAAAAAGGAGAAGAGGGTATGCAGACTTTTGATCAGTCTTTATATACTTTGTATAAAGGTGGGCGTATCGATCTTAAGACAGCATTGGCCAATGCTGATTCGAGTAGTGATCTGGAGTGGAAAATTAATTTTGGCGGCGGTGTTGAATCGAAGGGTTCAAAGGACAAGCCGGATACTTTGCAATTTCCTAGTGCCCCCCCTAACGCTAAAAAGTCCTGAACCTCAAAAAATTCTAAACGTACCTGATATTGTTCAGTTGGTATGGCTGTGAATCAGTGTGCCACCGACAATAGTGTGTTCTACGCGAGTTTGAAAATCCCAGCCCATAAAGGGTGAGTTTTTGCCCGAGCTGTGGATATTTGATTCATCCAGCTGCCAGTTTGCATCCCGATTAAAAATGCAAATATCAGCACTGGCACCAATAGCCAGTGAGCCGGTGTTTATGCCCAGGATGGAGGCGGGTGTCGAAGTCATGGCTCGAATGATGGTTTCAATATCGATAATTTCCTGATCAGCCAGGCGTATTGCCAGTGGCAACAGGGTGGCTAATGCGCTGATGCCGGGTTCCGTGCTGGCAAAGGGTGCTTCTTTAGCATCGGGATCATGGGGCTGATGATCTGAGCAGATGGCATCCAGCGTGCCATCGGCAATGCCACGTTGCAGCGCTTCCTGGTCACGTTGACTACGTAGCGGTGGCAACACATGGCAGGCGCTGTTGAAGCTGCTGATATCGAGTTCGTTCAAATGTAATTGGTGAGCACTGACATCGGCAGTTATATTTAAACCATCATCTTTGGCACGACGAATCATCGCCACACTGGCGGCGCTGGAGAGGCGACCAAAGTGTGCTTTAACACCCGTTTCAGCAACGATTTCCAGAGCACGGGCAAGTGCCACTGTTTCAGCAGAAACAGGGATGCCTTTTAGTCCAAGACGGCTGGCAATAGTGCCTTCGTGTGCGCAACCACCAGCACTTAGCCAGTGGTCGTTGGGCTCGATAAAGACAGTTAATCCACAATTGGCTGCGTAAGCATAAGCACGTTTGAGTACCAGCGTATTTTCTATCGAGTGTTTGCCATTGCTTAAGCCTACGCAGCCAGCAATTTGCAGTGCCTGCATTTCACTGAGTAATTCACCTTTCAGTCCAGTGGTGAGTGCACCAAGCATAAGTACATTGCTGTGGGCGGCATTGGCGGTTTTGTGATTAATGAGTTCGACTACGGCGGGCTCATCGATAACCGGGTCGGTATCTGGTGGGCAGCATAATGTGGTGATGCCCGACATAGCTGCAGCGATAGTTTCACTGTGGATGGTGGCTTTATATTCCTGTCCAGGTTCACGCAGGCGAGCACATAAATCGACAATACCGGGAATGACCATCAAACCTTGGGCGTCGATAATTTGTTCGGCCTTGAAGTTTTCAGGTGCCATATCTATAGCTGCGATTTGACCATTTTTGATATAAATATCAGCCTGATGATTGAGTTTGCTGGCAGGGTCCAGGAGGTGACCATTTTTGATCAGTAACTGACTCATGCTTGTTCAGCCTCGCTTGTTTCTTGTTCCCGTCCTAACGCCATTGACATGACGGCCATGCGAACAGAAATGCCATTAGTCACCTGCTCGAGAATGACTGATTGTGGTCCGTCAGCAACGCAGGACTCGATTTCCACGCCACGATTGATCGGCCCCGGATGCATCACAATAGCATCAGGTTTGGCCAGGCGGAGTCGTTGTTCGGTGAGGCCGTACATCTGAAAATATTCCTGTTCACTGGGCAGTAATGCCCCTTGCATACGTTCCTTTTGCAGGCGCAGCATGATCACAACATCGGCATCTCGAATGCCTTCTTCCATGTTGTTGAAAACTTCGACACCCATATCTTCGATACCAGAAGGGATGAGTGTTTTAGGCGCGATGACACGAACGTTGCCGGTGTTGAGAATGTTAAGTGCGTGTATTTGTGAGCGAGCAACGCGTGAATGTAAAACGTCACCGACAATGGCAACGCGCAGCTGGCCGAAGTCTTCGCCTTTGTTGCGTCGGATGGTGAACATATCCAGCATGGCTTGAGTTGGATGTGCGTGGCTACCGTCACCGGCGTTAATAACGCTGATGCCGGGTGCTACTCGGTTGGCAATGTAGTGGGCGGCACCTGAGGCATTGTGTCTGACGACAAACATATCGCACTGCATAGCCTGTAGATTTTGTAGCGTGTCCATCAAAGTTTCACCTTTGCTGGTGGCTGAGGTGCTTATGTTGACGTTGAGCACGTCCGCAGAAAGTCGCTTTGCGGCCAGTTCGAACGTTGTACGGGTACGGGTACTGGCTTCGAAGAATAAATTGGCGATGGTTTTACCACGTAGTAAAGGGACTTTTTTAACGCGTTGTTCATTGATGTTGGCAAAGCTTTCGGCGGTATCCAGAATATTGGTGAGCAGTTCTGTGCTCAGACCTTCGACAGTCAAAAAGTGTTTGAGCCGG
>JBEQLM010000170.1:0-4168 GCA_040325975.1 Gammaproteobacteria bacterium
TCAACTCATCATTGCAGGTGGGGTCGCTTCTACACCGACATTCACTGACACATTTATCATTGCGGGAAATCAAATATACGATAAAGGTGCTGTTGCAGTTTCGCTAAGTGGAGAGGGACTTCACGCATTCAGAGATAACTCTTTCGGCTGGCAAACCATCGGCAAAGAGATGCTAATCACCGAAGCCCATAACAACTGCATTAAATCCATTAATGGCATGACGCCGTGCAAAATATTCCGTAAATATTTAGGGGATGCCGTGGTTGATGCCATGCCCGGTGTTGGATCGGCTTTCCCATTAATGGTTAAACGTGGCAAGCATTATATTGCAAGAGGTATCATTGCCGTTGAAGGTGAACATTTTATCGTTTCGGGTAACGTCAAGGATAACGATAGAGTCTATATTGGCTACGGCAACCCGCACAGCATTGCCCATCAAAATGAACTCACCAATTCAGTTCTCAGCAAAATAGGATCACCCGAAGCTATTTTTTCCTATTACTGCGAAGGCCGCCGCTTATTCATGCCAGAACAAATGGTTGAATATGAATTGAGCAATTTAAAACAAATTGGCCCCGTCAGTGGTTTCTTCACTCTAGGCGAGTTTTATACCGAACAGGAATATTTATTACTCAACTTCAGCTCTACATTACTTGTTCTTTCCGAAAAGGAAGTCATCGAACCAAATACAGAAGAAAATCATCGACCCTCACCTCCTAGACGAGATATATTTGAACTTATTTCAGAAGGCTTATTCCATCTCATTGACGTCAGAACCAATGAGTTAAATCATCAAACCTATCACGATGAACTCACTGGTTTGCCAAATAGAACTTTCTTTAATGAAATATTGGGCATGGCGATTAAATCATCAATTGAGCAAGGCAACTTGTTGGCTGTTCTATACATAGACCTGGACAACTTCCGCACTATTAATGACACACAGGGACATGTAATTGGTGATAATTTACTACAACAGGTCGCCAATAAAATAAAATCTGCCTTACCGACTGGTGATGTACTCTCTCACCATGTTGCTGATGAGTTTGTTGCGCTACACAGCAGCAGTGAAAACATTAATCAAATCAGCTCACTCTGCAACAGAATACTCAAACTCTTTGAGACACCATTTATTCTAGAAGACAAAAAGTTTCATCTCAGTGCCAGCATTGGTGTAAGCCTGTACCCAGAGGATGGACGCGATCAGGAAACACTAATCAAAAATGCTGACGCAGCTATGTACAAAGTTAAATTCTCTGGTAAAAATAATTTCTCATTTTACCATCGCAGTATTACAGATAAGGTCATGAATCGTTTGACACTTGAGACTGACTTAAGAAAAGCTATCGAAAGTGATCAACTGGTGGTTCATTATCAACCCCAGATAAATTTAAAAACTGGCGAGATTGTCAGTGCTGAAGCGTTGGTTAGATGGCAACATCCGGAAAAAGGTTTAATATACCCCGACAACTTTATCAGCCTTGCCGAAGAAACCGGACTCATCATTCCATTAGGTGAAATTGTATTTGATAAAGCACTAGGGCAAATGCGAAAATGGCTAGATCAGGGCATCAATCTATCCCGAGTCGGCATCAATGTTTCGGCTGAACAGTTTAATCACGAAGACATTCTTACAACCATCACAAAATACTTAAATAAATACGCACTGCCACCCAAGTATCTGGATATTGAGATCACCGAATCGGCTATTATGCATGATAGTGAATTAAGCCTGAAACGACTCAATGATTTACAACATTACGGTGCAAACATCAGCATCGACGACTTTGGCACCGGCTATTCATCACTAAATTATCTAAAACAATTCAGTGTTAATACTTTAAAAATTGATAAGACCTTTATCGACAATATACCTCATGATGAAAATGATGCTGCCATCACCGAAGCTATCATTGCTTTAGCTAAATCAATGAACTTATATATTATTGCCGAAGGTGTTGAAACCAGCGAGCATGAGCGTTTTCTAATTTACCAAAACTGCACACTGGCACAAGGCTATTATTACAGCCCCCCCATTCCCGCTGATGAGTTTGAAAATCTTTATAACAACTGGAAAGCTCGCTAATCCCTAAAATTATTGTATTGCAAAGGCAACTCAATATCAGAAGCCTTCAACATCGCCATCACCTGCTGCAAATCATCCCTTTTCTTTCCAGTCACTCTGACCTGCTCACCCTGAATCGCGGCTTGCACTTTTATCTTTGACTCTTTGATCAGCTTAACAACTTTTTTAGCCATTTCTGTATCCAGACCTTCTTTCACTTTTATCGTCTGATAAGCACGCATACCACGTTCTTGAATCGGACCTTGATCCAGACAGGCGATTTCAATTTTTCTGGCTGACAATTTTTTATACATAATATCGTGCATTTGTCGAACCTGGAATTCGTTAGTCGCCTCAAGATTCATGGCGCTATCTTTCAGCGTGACCTTGGCATCACTACCCTTAAAATCAAAACGCGTACCCAACTCACGGTTCATCTGGTCAACCGCATTGGTTAACTCATGACCATCTACTTCTGAAACAACATCAAACGAAGGCATGTAAAATCTCCTAAAAAATCATATACAATTAAGTGCTATAAGAAAACAAAGGTATAACAATGTCAAACTTATTTATCGGGCTAGGTGCTCTCAACGCATTTATTGCAGTAGCCATGGGGGCTTTTTCTGCTCATGCGCTCAAAGGTAAGTTATCAGAACATTATCTGTCAGTGATACAAACCGCTGCCGATTATCAGTTTTATCATGCACTGGGGTTAATACTCATCGGCCTGCTTTTTTTTCATAACAAATCTCGCCTTATAGCACTATCAGGTTGGCTGATGTTTAGCGGTGTTATTTTATTCTGCGGCAGCCTGTATGCACTCAGCCTGAGCGGAACAAAATGGCTGGGCATGATCACACCACTAGGTGGCCTATGCTTTTTAATTGCCTGGCTGATGCTGGCCTACGCTCATCTGCGGCCAAAAAGCTAAAAACTATTTTCTAGCCGACTTCCTGCCCTGCGCCGCCGAATAAATTCCCCGCAAAATACTCACTTCACGTTTAGTCAGATGAGCTCGATTAAACAGGCCTTTTAATCGGCGCATGATAATTTCGGGGTTACTGGTACTAATAAAATTAACATCCTCCAGCATTTGAAAAAGATGCTGATACATGCCATCGACCTGATCAGACGTCGCGAGCACATCATCTAGATGTTTAGAAGCAATATCGTCAGCATCAAGCGGAGCAGCTAATTCGGATGAAGCCAAAGCTGCCATGCGCAGCTCATAAGCCAGCACCTGTACCGCCGCCGCGACATTCAGTGAGCTGTAATCCGGATTAGTCGGAATATTAACCAGCGCATGACACTGCTCCAGCTCCTCGTTGGTCAGGCCGGTTCGCTCGCGACCAAAAACAATCGCCGCTTCTCCCTGCTGCGCCTGCTTCATCGATTCTGTCGCACACTGCCGTGGTTCCATCATCGGCCATTGCACCGCGCGTTCTCTGGCGCTGGTACCCATCACCCATGTACAGCCAGATACTGCTTCAGCCAGCGTTTTAACCACTCTGGCATCACCCAATACATCATCAGCACCCGCAGCACGACTATACGCTTCGTAAGTGGGGTGATCTTTGGGATCGACCAGCACCAGCTTCGATAAACCCATGTTTTTCATGGCACGAGCCGCTGCGCCTATATTTCCGGGATGAGAGGTGTTGACCAGTACAATTCTTATATTTTCAAGCATGTGTGTATTCTGCTATCATTCGCATCGATTTAACACAGCTCTTTGAAAATTTGCCATGCATCCAACAGTAAACATTGCAGTACGCGCAGCGCGTGCAGCCGGCGACATCATTGTCCGTAGTATGGATAAGATTGATCGTCTAACTATTACCTCCAAGCGCAACAATGATTTCGTCACCGACGTTGATCGTAAAGCCGAAGAGGCGATTATCGATATATTGCGCCAGTCCTACCCGGAATATGGCATTTTAGCCGAAGAAAGCGGCGCCCAGGGTGAAGACGCGGAATACCAGTGGATCATTGATCCTCTGGACGGCACCACCAATTTCCTGCATGGCTTCCCGCAATTTGCCGTCTCGATTGCACTCAAACATAAAGAACGCATCATCGCTGGCGTGATCTACGATCCAT